>JBFYQI010000498.1:0-2694 GCA_041302875.1 Ignavibacteria bacterium | reverse complement strand
CCCGGTCCCGTGTTGCCGTACTCATAGTATCTCGCCGTGGCCTCGGCTTCCGGCTTGCTCCAGTTGTGCCATCCCTCTGGCAGGATATGCGCACCCAGCTCGCATCGGACGAATGCCGTATATGCGTGTAATCTCCACGGTCGTCCAAGATAGACCTTCCTTCCAGCAGAGTCCGGCGCAACCTTGCAATCGAGAAAGACGAATCCGTACTGCTGTTTCTGATTCGTCGATGCCGCTGTGATGTACGAGTTCTTCTTGCTCACGATCGTGCACCGCTCAAAGACCGCCGTCGCTGCGCCAAAGATGAAGTCCGTCGTTCCTTCGATATGACACGCTTGATAGTATTGCCGGCTTCCTTCCCCTGATGCGAACAACGTATCCTGATTCCCCAGGAACCGGCAATTCCTGAATCGTACCCGATCCCCCTCGACATGCACAGCGACGGCTTGACCCACCTGGCCTGCGGTATTCTCGAAGGTGATATTCTCTATATCGATATCATTCCCTTCTATGATGCATGTGTGGGATGTGAACGTGCTGTGTTTTCGGCCGCTCGAATCGATCTTTCCCGAGTAGTCGTCATACGTTACGGTCGTCCGTTCAACGTCCTCTCCGATGATGTGAATACGCCGTTTCCACGCCGGTATCACGAGTTTCTCCCGATAGATTCCCGGCTTCACAACGATCACGTACGTTCGCTCGGCATAGTCACGGCACGCATCAACCGCTTCTTGGATAGTCCGATAGTGTCCGCTTCCGTCTTGCGCAACGATGAAGTCCGTTGTTTGCGTCGAACAGATTCCCGTCACCGCCAACGTGAACAATCCGGCATGGAAGAGTCGCCTCAGCATGGTACAGTCCCCATTCATGATCAGCCGGTGAAAGACACGTATGCCGCGAGGATCAGCAGGAGCACGACTCCGGACAACACTGCATCCAGCCGCGTCCAGCTCTTCCGCGATGCGGCTCTGTCTGCATCGCTGATCGTTGCGTATGTCAATCCGTTGATCTGTTCGGCATTCGGCTCTGGCGATGTGTAACTCACCGCAACCATCACCATCGCAGAGACGACGAGGATCACCAGGCTGTAGTACTGGAAGAATACATTGTTGATGACCCAGAAGAATGATCCGACATCATAGGCGAAGCCTTCGATCAGTTTCACCGGCGTATCGATCGCCAGCCGGAAGATGCCAAGTGCGAAGCCGACGATGAGCGCCCACAGCGCGCCTTTTGCATTGAGGCGCTTGTTGAACACGCCGAGGAAGAACACCACAGCGATCGGCGGAGCCAAATATGCCTGCATGCCCTGAAGATAATCGTACAATCCGCGTCCGCCCCGAATGACCGGGATCCAGAGAAGTCCGATCAGAACCATTACTGCGGTCGCAATGCGTCCGACCCATACAAGCTTCTCTTGCGGCGTTTCAGGCTTGAAGCGCGCATAGAAATCGATCGTGAAGAGCGTCGCACAGGCATTGAACACGCCGGCAAGCGAGCTCATCAACGCCGCAAGGAGGCCGGCCACCACGATTCCCCGAAGGCCGATCGGCAGCACGTAGGCGACCATCATCGGAAACGCCTGCTGCGCGTTGTCGCGAATGATATTCCCGTTCGCATCCATCAGCAATCCCTGCATCTCTGCGATGCGTCCCGACTTCGCCAGCGCGAATGCAATGATCCCCGGAATGATGAAAATGAAGACCGGGAGCAGCTTGAAGAATGCCGCCGCGATCGTTCCACGCCGCGCTTCCGTTTCATTTGGTGCCGTCAGCGTGCGCTGGACGATATACTGGTCCGTGCACCAATACCAGAGACCGATGAACGGTGCGCAGAACAGCATTCCCAGCCAGGGATAGTTGTCGTTGAAGTACCAGGCCATCTCTGTCGCTGACTTCACCGGGGCCCACGTGGACGTCATCCCGTCGGGAACCAGCGGTTTCCACAGATTGAACATCTCCGCGGGCACGATCGCGCGCAGCTCAGACCACCCTCCCAACGCCTGCAGGCCGAAAACGGTGAGGAGCGCAGAGCCGATAACGAGAACGACCGTCTGCAGCGCCTCCGTGTAGGCGACCGCTCGCATTCCACCGATGATCGTGTAAAGTCCCGTGATCACAACAACCAGGAACGAGCCGATCCAGAAACTGTCGAGCCCCAGGAAGTTCAATTCCGGCAGAAGCACCGAGAACACAATGCCTCCTGCGAAGATGCCGACGGCGATCTTCGTCAAGACGTAGGCGACGAGCGAAATGAGCGACAACACGGTACGCGTGGTTGGTGAAAAGCGACGTTCGAGAAATTCCGGCGTCGTGAAGACCTTGGAACGCATGTAGAACGGCACCATTACCCATCCGAGCACCAGCAAGCACCACGCGTGGAGCTCATAATGCGCCATCGCAACGCCGTCTGTCGTCCCTGACGCAGCAAGACCAACGAGGTGCTCTGACCCGATGTTCGAGGCGAAGATCGAAGCACCGATAACGAACCAACCCAGTTCCCGTCCGGCAAGGAAGTATTGCGTGGAAGTCTTCTTCTGCTGGCGCGAGACCCAACAGACGATTCCCAGGATAATGCCGAAAAATCCGGCGACCACAAGCCAATCGATCGTGTGAAGCGTAGACATAGATCGCTACTCCTTGATTGAAGGGTTCATGCAAGCGGATCGATCTCTTTCAGCGCCGACAGCCATCG
>JBFYQI010000482.1:0-5669 GCA_041302875.1 Ignavibacteria bacterium | reverse complement strand
TTTGTGAGGATCGCGAATGAGACCGCGTCGCCCGTCGCTCAGGCTCTTGGCCTCCAGCTCGCCCGCAATCTCTCGCGGAAGATTGGCGCGGCCAACTGGACCGTTCCGTCTGTGCTCGCCGCCGTGGGTGCAACGGAGCAGACAGTCCTGCTCGTCCGCGGAATCCTGGGGATACAGAACGGATTCGATCAGTGGAGTCCTTTTGTTGAGGGACTGGAGGGCTTCGAAGCAATGCTGTTCTCGCGGGAAGACTCGACCGGACAAACAGTCGTCGGAGAATTCCGCTTCGCTTCGGATAAGGACCTTAAGCAATTCTCCCGCGCCTTCTCCGGGAGAGAGAAGTTCAACCGATCGTTCCCCAGAACGGAGCACAGGGTCTTGGTCCTTGAATCGGACGCTCCTCTCGACTCGCTATGGGCGATACTCTTGACGCACCCATAGAACCTAACCCAATGCGTGGCGAATGCCCGGCAAGGAAAGTCAGAGGCGGGCTATCGGGGAAGTGAGGAAAGCAAAAGAGTATTGACGAAGAATTGCTCTGCAGCACTTCAAGACGTCTGCGCGGACCGAGACACTGCCGCGGACGCGTTCAAGTGAAGGATCTTCGCCCCATCAAATCCGTTGAACTTTGTTGATGACGCAGTGCTGTACGCCCCGATGTGTTCGGTGTAGAGATAGTCCCCCACCTCAAGATTCCATGGCAATTCTACTGAAAGCGAGATCTTGTCAAAGCTGTCGCAGGTCGGACCGACGACCGCGCAGATCTCCTTATCCCCCTCCTTGAATGCATGGAAATTCGGGATCCAGTGATCATACACCACGCCGGAAAAGGTGTGATAGACGCCGTCGTTGATGTGGTAGAAGACCTTTCCATCGCGCCGTGCCTTGCCGATGATCTCGGAGACTAACGTAGCGGCGGTGGCAACGATGAAGCGTCCCGGTTCGGCAACGATTTGGATGTCCTCGCTAAAAAGCCGCGCGAATTCGGAATTCAACAGCGAGGCAAGCTTCTCGAACTGCGGCACGTTCGAATCGTACGGAACAGGAAATCCACCTCCAATATCCACGAGGTTCAGCGGGAAGCCTTTCTTCCGAGCGTCGTGCAGGACCGTCGAGGCAATATCAAGGGCGACGGTGTAGTTGTCGAAGTTCACGCACTGGCTTCCGACGTGGAAACTCACGCCTTCGACCTTCAGGCCCATATCGAATGCCTGCTGAATGAGCTGCTGGGCATCCCCAGGCTCTGCCCCGAACTTCGAAGCCATCTCAACCTGTGAGCCGGTATCCGGGACCTTCAGCCGAAGCACGAGTCCTGCCGTGTCACAGTTGTGCTTGAGCTTGTTCAGTTCTGCGATATTGTCATAGGTCACGAGCGGTTTGAAGTGCTTGATCTTCGCAAGCGTTGCGCGGTCCTTGATCGTATTGGAGAAGATGATCTTGTCCCAAACGAAGAAGTCCTTGTCTTTCTTGTCGTAGTGCTTGATGTACTTGTACACCTGCATGAACTCATTGTAGGACGCGACATCGAAGCTCGATCCTTCCTCGAACAGCGTCGCAATGATCTCCTGAAGTGAATTCGCCTTCACCGCATAGTAGCACTGGACTCTCGGGAGATGCTCCTTGAAGGTGCGGTAGTTCTTCCGCAGGATAGCATGGTCAAGGATGAACAATGGCGTTCCGTGTTGTTCCACGAGCTTCAGGAGTTGTTCGCGATGTTCCAAGGTTGTCTCCGATGATCGACCTGTTGACCGCAGTGCACCTATCCAGGCAGCTTCTTCATCAAATCCTTCAATTCGTCGACTTCGTTGTTGTTTTCGAGGTACGATTCGATCAATTTCTTCCGCAATTCCTCACCGCGCTCGTACAGCCGCTTCTGTTTCTTCGGAGCCGTCGTCTGAATCACGTATGCAACCAATAGGGGGAATGCCACTGTCACATCCACATAGGCCGTAACGGTTTCTTCCAGCTTCGTCGGATCGATCTTCCCCCAGCTGGCTGCTTCGCTGGGCGGTGCGCCGGAAAGGCCGCCGGTGTCTGGACGCGCATCCGTGATATTGATGTCGTAGTCCTGCCCCGCTTCGGGGATCATCAGCACTTCCTGGATTTGCGGCTCGGTTTGCAGCAGGAAGTTCTTGGGACTCCCGCCGCCGATGAGAAGCACGCCCGTCTTTCCTTTCTCATACCGCTTTGCATTGAGAATGATCGCCGTCGAATCGTTCACATCGATGCTGGGATTGATCTTGAGTTTGAAATGATCCTTCAGTCCTTTCGCTTCGGCCAGAAGTTCCAGACCCGCCACATTCATTCCAATGGTCGAATCTCCCGGTGATGAGGTGAACACCGGGATCCCGTTTCGATACGCCGCTGCCAATACGCTTACCTGTCCCAGGTTGTGCTGCTGCTCGTAGTCGTTGACGACCTTCCCCAGCAGGTGGTAGTATTCCCGCGTTCCCATTTCCTTCTGGAACTCCGGACGCAGCATGATCTTCCGCAGGATCTTGTCGGTCGCCATCAGGACGTCCTGGTAGTCGAACAGGATGTCGTAGATGCGCGTCACGCCTTTGTCCCTGAGGTCCGCATCATCAACCGTGTGCGTTCCGCGGAACAGCGGCATGTTGAACGCGAAATGAAGGTCGTGATACATGTTCGCGCCCGTCGCAACGAGCCAATCGACAAATCCATGGTTCATCAACGGAATGATCGATGAAGGTCCCAATCCCGCCGGAGTCAACGCTCCCGCGATGCTCATGCCAATCGTGACATCCTCCTGTGAGTACTTATCTCTCATGAGCTGACACGCCGCGCGAAGTCTTCCTCCATTGTACGCATCCATGTTGTCGATGACTGCTGCGACGCTGCTGTCTTTCGCGATCGGCTGCGGGAGGACCCTCTTTCCGGAAAGATATTTCTCTCTGGTCATGTTATGCTTCGCTGAATGATTCATATTCCTTCCTCTGACGATATCCAGTAGATTCCGAGATTCTCGGACGAAGTTGCACGTCAAATCTAGTGTGGAATACGCGTATGTGCAAGAAATATAATTGACAATGAGCCGGCGCTTGCGTATCCTTTAGTTGCCCACCGTCATGGAGGATCGAGCATGCCCACCATTCTTGTCGTCGACGACGATCCCGCGACGTTGCTCGCTGTCCGGGAAGCGCTGAAGCGTTCCGGTTTTGATACAGCGGGTGCGGAAAACGGTCCGACGGCGCTGGAGTACGTTCGCAACGAGCGCCCCGACCTCATCATCTGCGATGTCGAAATGCCCGGCATGACAGGCTTCCAGTTCCAAGACGCTTTGAACGCCGATCCGGACTTCAAGTCCATTCCCATCATCTTTCTTACCGGCAACAGCGATGCCATCGAAGGCCGCCTCGGACGCGAAATGACCGGGGACGAGTTCATCGAGAAGCCGTTCTCCTTTTCCAAACTGCTCGCGGTCATCACGGCACACCTCAACCGCTTTCCACGGGCACATTGACGCCATCCCCGCGACGATCACTCCGCCACAATGTTCAGGTGGGCCAGTTCCTCCTTCATGGCGCGAATGATCTGCCTCGTCAAATCCGTCTTCGACGGATGAACATGCCCTGACTCGATCCAGACCTGCCGTTTCGGCTCGTTCGCGCGTGCGAACAGTTCCCCGACATTCTCGCGCGGGATCTGTTCATCCTGTGTTCCGTTGATCATGATCAGCGGGCGGGGTGAGATCTCATCCACGTATCGCAACGGCTCGACGGGTCGGAGAAGCAGTCCGCCGGTAAGCGAAACCAAGCGGCTGAATGCCTCTCCTTCAAACCGCCGCACATTATGATGGATGAGCGATTCAAGATCCCCGCCGCCGTAGACCATCACGGCCACATCAATGCGCATGTCCAACGTCATACTCACAGGAACGATCGGCGCGCCGAAGCTGTATCCAATGATCACGATGCGGCTCGAGTCGACGACGGGCAGGTTCGACAACCAGTCGACGGTCAGCATGACCGACGGGGCCATGTCGAGCAGTGCGCGTCGCGCCCCCGGAATATCGGAGAGAAATTCCACAACGGTGTAGGATGGACGCGGATCATACAGATAATCCAGCGCAACGATCACTGCGTTCTCGATCTCGAGGACATACTGTATTGCATTCTTCCCCGTCTTCTTTCCGCCGAGCAAGATGAATGCGGGAACGCGGGCGGACGGAGCCTTGGGCATGAGCACACCGCATTCCGCCCGCAAGCCGCTGGTGCTTCGGAGCGTCAGGTCCGCTTTCGTGAAGTGGACGTCTTCGCCGAATTCGCGATACTCCGCGGACGTGAGCGCGCCTTTCCGGGCAACGAAGTCCTCACGTGGATCATGCGTGAAAGTCTGAAGAACAAACACGCCGCCGGCAAGGAGGAGGAGGAACAACGCGGCCGCGAATCGCTTCATCAGTGTTTTCCATCGATTCGATGCCGCAAATCGTGTGGGTGATGGCGAAGGATGATCGTTCATGACAATGTCCCATCGTCGCGACAGAAACATGCGTATTGCGCCAATATAGCCTCTTCCCTGTTCTGCATCAAGCTGTCGCTTCGAGCCCCACGACGTTTTGATTTCTGTTGAACCTTCACGATCTTCAAACATCTTCCGTCAATTGATCGAAATCCGAATGAATGCGACCCGACCCCTGTTCCTCACGATCCTCGTTCTGACGTTGAGCCACACGACGCTTGCGCAAGCCATCCTGCCGGACCCGAACGATCCATGCGGATGCTTGGGGGGGAACGCCTTTCCTTCATTTTCATCTGTCGCCGGGAATTGGGGATACGGGTACGATTCACTCCTCGCCGATCTCGACCGATGGAGGGCGTCCCCGTTCGTCTCCGTCGATTCGATTGGGGCGAGCGTCCAATCGCGGACCCTCTTCCGTGTGACTATCGAAGACACAGCCGTTGCCACATTGCCCCGGACGCGCATCTGGATCCATGCACGGACGCATCCGGGGGAGGTGCAGAGCACGCACGTCACGAACCAGATGATCGCGCTGCTCCTCTCGGACAACGCCATTGGAAGGGCGCTCCGCGGACGCTGCATCTTCAATATCCTCCCCCTGTACAATCCGGACGGAGTGGAACTCGGCCTCGCACGGCAGAATGCACACGGGATCGACCTTGAAAGCAACTGGACCGCTGTTCCCGGAGAACCTGAAGTGCAAGCACTACGCGCTCACTTTCAGCTCTTGATGGCCGCGTCGAATCCCATCGTCATCGCCCTGAATATGCATTCTGCCCTCTCCTGCAAGCGGTATTTTGTCTACCACGCCGAAGCCGGGACCTCCGCCGCCTTCGCGGCAATGCAACAGCAATTCATCGGAGCGGTCAGGGCGGCCTACCCGACCGGGATCGAACCGTACACGTACTATGTGAGCTGGACATCCGCCCCGGCAACCGTGTACCCCGAAAGCTGGTTCTGGTTCAACCACGGTGCGAACGTGCTGGCGCTGACATATGAAGACATGAATTGCACTGCTGCGGGGGCGTACGATACGACGGCAAATGCGATTCTGACAGGCATCGCAACCTATCTGGGGATCCCAACAGGGATCATCGCCGAACACGAGAATTCCAGTGTACCCGCGAACTCTGAATTGGAACACAACTTCCCGAACCCGTTCAATCCGGAGACCGTGCTCTCGTACCGCG
>JBFYQI010000455.1:0-16994 GCA_041302875.1 Ignavibacteria bacterium | reverse complement strand
TCCGGTCGTTCAGGGCATGCCCTTCGATGACGTCGGGGTCACGTTCGCGAACCCATGCGGCGAACTGTTCAAGCAATTCCTGCTCGGAGATATCGCCGGTCGTCAGGAGGAACTCGTGTCCATCCGTCGTGGTCGCGGCGATGACGGCGATGCCAGGGTCGCCTGCCCGGGGCGCGGAGCGTGGTTTGCTGATGACCTCGAGCTGAAGACGGACGATATCGGTAAACGGCATTTCCCGAAACAGCACCGAACCGGATTGGGCCAGGTACTGACGGATGGGATCCGGCCGGAGGAACAACCCGGGAACATCCTGCCAGGTCTGCGCTCTTGCCGGGTGCAGCTCGTTGTGTCGCCGGATGACATGTTGAACGGCGTCCCACATCTCGCTCCACCGGGTGAACGCCGCGATGTGGCTGAAGGCATTCGTACCGGAGAGTTCCTTCAGCCAATGGCGGGACTTGTAGCCCTCCAGCAGCCGAGGGTCGCTCAAAAAAAAGAACGGGAAGAATTCTGCATCGCGATGCAGAACCTTCCCGTCGGCACGAATGTAGAGCCGGATGATTTGGTCGTTCAGCGGTACGGCGGAGACGATCCGCTCATCGGACAGATGACCGAAAACAAGCGGATCCATTGGGACTACTTTTTCCCCGTAAGAAATGGCGTCAGGAGGTCCACTGGAACCGGGAAAATGGTCGTTGAATTGTTCTCCGTGGCGATCTCGCGGAGCGTTTGGAGGTAACGTAGCGTGAGGGCGCTCGGCTGTCTGGCCAATACCTCTGCGGCCTCAGAGAGCTTCTGCGATGCCTGGAACTCGCCTTCCGCCGCGATGACCTTCGAGCGGCGTTCCCGTTCGGCTTCCGCCTGCTTTGCCATCGCGCGCTGCATTTCCTGCGGCAGGTCGATCTGCTTCACCTCGACGTTCGAGACCTTGATGCCCCAAGGCTCCGTGTGGTTGTCGATGATCTGCTGGAGCTTCTGATTGATCTTGTCTCGCTGAGCAAGGAGATCGTCGAGGTCCGATTGACCCAGCACGCTCCGCAAGGTCGTTTGCGAAAGCTGCGACGTCGCAAACAGGTAGTTCTCGACTTCTACAATCGCTTTCTCCGGCTGGATGACGCGGAAATAGACGACCGCATTCACCTTGAGCGAGACGTTATCCTGCGTGATGATGTCCTGTGGCGGAACGTCCATGACGACCGTGCGCAGGGAGACCTTGACCATGCGCTCGATGAATGGCCAGAGCCAGATGATCCCCGGCCCTCGCGTCGCGACAAGACGTCCGAGACGAAACACGACGCCGCGCTCGTATTCGCGAAGGATCTTGATCGAATTGCTGATCAGGATGACGACGAACAACACCAGAACGAACGTGAACATGCTGATCGGTTGCATAGCGACTCCTTTGGTTACGAGTGTGAACTGCGTTCGACCCGCAGCGTGAGGTTCTGAACACGTGTGACGCGGATCTGTTCCCCGGCTTTGATGCTCTCACCGGCAGTCTCCGCCTGCCACAATTCGCCGTGGACGCGGACGGTCCCTGATGGTTTCAGGGCAGAGACAACTTCCCCGACCTCACCCACGAGGCCTTCCGAACCCGTGGTCGGCTTCAGGCGTTGAGAGCGAAGTCCCAACGTCAGGATGATGGTGAAGAAGACCGAGGTGATGATGACGCTGGCGACGATGACGGACATGGAGATTTCCGCGGCTTCGAGAATAGTTGGTGTTCGAATGAGCATGATAGATCCCAGGAACAACGAAACAATGCCGCCGATCGACAGCAGTCCATGGCTGACGATCTTGATCTCCAGGAGGAAGAGGACGATCCCGAACAGGATGAGTCCGAGGCCGGCATAGTTGACGGGGAGTGTGTGCAGGGAGTAGAAGGCCAGAATAAGGCTGATAACACCCACGACGCCGGGGAAAATGGAGCCCGGGTTGTAAAGCTCGAACATGAGTCCGTAGAAGCCGAGCATCAACAGGATGTAGGCGATGTTCGGATCGCTGAGGATGTCGAGCAGACGTTCAGACCATCCCATTTCGATGTACTCGATGCGGGCGCCGGACGTCTCGAGTTCCACCGTGCGGCCTGCGACGTCGACCTCGCGTCCGTCGATCTGCTCCAGCAGCTCCTCGACATTCCGTGCAACGAGGTCGATGACATTCTTGTCGAGCGCTTCAGTCTCGGTGATGGATTTGCTTTCGCGGACGGCTTGTTCCGCCCATGCGAGATCGCGGTTGCGCTTTTCGGCGATGCTACGGATGAATGCCGCCGCATCATTCGTTGCCTTCTCACTCATCACCGAATCTTGTCCCCCCTGCAGGTTCACCGGATGGGCGGCCCCGATGTTCGTTCCAGGGGCCATGGCGGCGATGTGCCCGGCGAGCGTGATGAAGACCCCCGCTGAGCCTGCTTGTGACCCCGCCGGTGCCACGTAGACGACGACGGGAATGTCCGACTCGAGGATCGCGCTGACAATGGTTCGGGTTGATTTCAGCAAGCCCCCCGGAGTGTTCAGTTGGAGAATGACGCACGCCGCCGACTCCTCACGCGCATGCGCGATCCCGCGCTCGATGAATTCTGCAGATGCTGGATTAATGGCCCCGTCGATCCGCACGTGGACCACGAGCGGCCTAGACGGCGCATCTGCGAGGAGCGGGGCGCTCGAGAGAACAAGGACGGCCAATGCAAGGAATCGTCGGAGGTTCATGGGAGCAAGGGGGGATGAGATGCCGATATGGGATTCGGCGTTCATGGAGAGGGAAGCTGGAGAACACAGTCAAGCGGAGAGGGAGGGATTCGAACCCTCGGTACGGTTTCCCGCACACACGCTCTCCAGGCGTGCCAGTTCAACCACTCCTGCACCTCTCCAAGTCGAGCGACAACTCCATGATAGCAAAGAAATGCCCGAAAATCAACGCGTTGATTCTCACTCCATTTTTTCGCTTCTTGATTATCGTCCAGTGGCGCCGATCCCAGACTATGAACAACATCATCCTGACTGCCGAAGACCAACAGCATATTCGAAAGTTGATCGAATATAAGCTAACGAACTGCGGGTACGTGGTGGTTGCGGTGGAGGATGGTGTCCAGGCGCTCGAGAAGGCGCGCGAATTGCTCCCCGCTTTGATCATGCTGGACGTGATGATGCCGCAAATGACCGGGTTCGAGGTTCTCGCGGCCTTGAAGGCTGACGAGCGAACGCGGTCGATCCCCGTGCTCCTGGTGACGGCCCAAAGCAAGGAAGAGGAAGTCCTGAAGGGACTCGAAATGGGGGCAGAGGACTACATCACGAAGCCGTTCAGTCCCAATGAACTTGCCGCCCGAGTGAGGAAGGTTCTTCTGCGCAAAGGGGGCACGTGACCGTCGTCGCACACCCGACGCAGCATCCCGTCTCGCCACTCTCCGCGTTCCATTAACGAAACTGCTCTCTCAGGCCCATGCAGACGCAGTTGATCATCATCCTGTCGGTCACCGTCGCATTGACCTTCGTCGTTGCCTTGGTGTCGATCGGTCTCGTGATCCACAAGGCGGTGAATGCGCAGGAGATCCGCCGCCGTCAGCGGCTGTACACCCACTATTCGGAGAAGTTCGCCGAGGTCCTCCTCGTCGATCTGCCGCCGATTCCCTCCAACGCCCGGACCAGCGCCATCTTCAAGCAATACGAAAACCTCCTTGTACCCATCAAGAAGGAACTGGAATCCCTCCCCCCTGTGGAGGCGCGGTTGCATCGCGAAATGCTCCGTGGCGTTCTTGTCGACTTCGCCCGAGACCTCTCCGGAGATGCCATCGACCGGTTGATCTACTGTTTCTATTCCCTCGATTTCGTCTCCGAGCAGATCGAGTTGTTGAAACACAAACATTGGTGGGTCAGAGCGCAGGCGGCCCGAGATCTTGGGCTCCTCCGCACGCGCCGAGCGCTCGCTGCATTGACAGCAGCGCTTGAAGACCCGCACCAGGATGTTCGTGACCAGGCACGTCAAGCGATCGTGTCGCTTGCAGGCGTGGAATCCCTCCGTACGATCCTCCGGTTGACGCGGCGCATGTCGATGTGGACCGCGCTTGAGCTCTCTATCTCCGTCCAGCAATACGGAGAAGAAACGGTTCCGTATCTCGTTGAAGGGCTTGACCTTCCGGATCAATCGGTCGTGCTCTTTTGCATCGAAATGCTTGCCGTCATCGGATTCGTCTCTGCGGTCGATCCGTTGCGCCGCCTCGCAAAGACCTATCCCAGCATCACCGTACGGGCGAAAGCCATCGAAGCGATGGGCCGCCTTGGCGACCAGCGTTCAGAAGATCTGCTCGTATCCTTCATTCGCGATCCGAATCCTGCGCTTCGGCTCAAAGCCCTGGAAGCCCTTGGACGGATCGGAGCCCCCGCAGCACTCCCCGCATTGATACCGCGTTTGGAGCATGGGACGCTCCAGGAACAGATCGCCGCTGCGCGTGCGATCGCAGCGACAGGTCCAGCGGGCATGGACGAATTACATCGCGTTGCGGCGGCTGGTACAAAGCGGCAACGCGCCGTCTGCCTTCATGTGATTGAGGAGCGCGGTTAGCGGGTCACGACTATGTTTGAGTGGATCATCAATAGCTATCTGTTGTTCGTTGTCCTCTACTTCGTGGGGGTGAACGTCTCGTACACGGTCATGATGACCCTCTCCCTCCGCGAGATCCTGAAGTACATGCACCACAATTCCTTCAGCGACTATCGCCAGACGGTTCAATCGGAACTGGCGGTCGGGGTTTCGGTGCTGGCCCCCGCGTACAATGAAGAGGCGACCGTTGTTGAGAGTGTGCGGAGTCTGCTCAAACTGAACTATGGTCTCTTCGAGGTCATCGTCATCAATGACGGTTCGAAGGACAGGACGCTCCAGCGACTGATCGACGAATTCGGACTCTTTCAGTCGAACCAGATCTATGCTCCGGAAATCCCCTCAAAACGGGTGCGGGGGATCTACCGCTCGCGCGTCGCATCCTACAAGAACCTGGTCATCGTCGACAAGGAGAATGGCGGAAAGGCGGATGCGCTGAATGTCGGCATCAACGTCGCTCAATACGAACTTGTCTGCGTCATCGATGCCGATTCGATCCTCGAAGAGGATGCGCTGCAAAAGGTCGTCAAGCCATTCCTGGAGGACCACCGTGTCGTCGCCGCGGGAGGAATCGTCCGCATCGCAAACGGATGCGAGGTGAAGAACGGGCGGGTGGTACGGGTGGGACTCTCGACGCATTTACTTCCACTGTTCCAGGTGGTTGAATATTTCCGGGCGTTCCTTTCCGGCCGGATGGCGTGGCTCAATATGAATGCGCTCTTGATCATCTCGGGGGCATTTGGTCTGTTCCGTCGGCAAGCGGTGATCGATGTGGGGGGATATCGTACGGACACGGTGGGGGAGGACATGGAGATCGTCGTCCGGATGCATCGAACGTTTCGGGAACGCCGTCGGCCGTATCGGGTGATCTTTGTCCCCGACCCCGTATGCTGGACCGAAGCGCCCGAGTCGATCCGCATTCTCCAGCGTCAGCGGAACCGATGGCATCGGGGGTTGATGGACGTGATGCGGTTTCACGGGAAGATGCTGTTCAATCCGCGGTATGGCGCGATCGGGACCACCTCCATGCCCTATTACTTGCTGATCGAGCTGTTGGGTCCCGTGTTCGAGTTCATTGGCTACATCGCGACGATCATGCTTTTCGTCCGCGGGACGGCAAACCTCGACATGGCGATCCTGTTCTTCGTCGTGTCGCTGCTGTACGGCGTGATGTTCTCGGTGGGCGGCGTGTTGCTTGAGGAGATCTCGTTTCGACGCTATCCCAATCCGAAGCATCTCGTCTTGCTGCTGTTCATCGGTGTCCTCGAGAATTTCGGATACCGCCAGTTGACGGCATGGTGGCGTATCCGCGCATTCTTCGATTACGCACGCGGACAGCGGGGATGGGGAAAGATGCAGCGAAAGGGCTTTCGCGCCGGAGCGTGAGGAAGGGGGATGCGCCGGGAGTTCTGCTGGAAGTGAATGCGGAAGGGGAGGGATTCGAACCCTCGAACGCCCGGAGGCGTTACCGGTTTTCGAGACCGGCCGATTCAACCACTCTCGCACCCTTCCGGAAGAACACGAATGAACTAAAATATACGCATTTTCCGTTTTAATGAAAAGAGTGTTTTGAAACTCTCCGGGGGCTTCCGGTGTTTTAATCCGCGAAGCAACTACCCTTGAACGAAGGAGAGTATCATGACTGAAACGAATTCCCGCAGATCATTTCTTCAGCGGTCGGCGCTCGGCGTTGCAGGGCTGAGTGTTGCCAACCTTGCGCTTGTCGAGGATGCCGCTGGTTCCGGCATTCCCGCTGTCCCCGCCGTTGTTCCCTATGCGGCGAAACCGTTGAAGCCTTCGACGCTGTCGATGAACGGCATTTCCCGAAGGACGATGGAAGAGCACTACAAGCTCTATGTCGGCTATGTCAACAAGGCGAACGAGATCCTCGAAGCCTTGAAGACGGTGGACCATTCAAAGGCCAACCAGACGTTCAGCCCGTTGCGCGCGCTGAAGGTTGAGCTCTCTTTCGCCGTCGGCGGAATCAAGAACCACGAGATCTACTTTGACCATCTCGGCGGCAGTGGCGGTGTGCCGGCGGGCCCCTTGCTCGAGCAGATCAACCGCGACTTCGGCTCGTATGAAACGTGGGAACGGGATTTCCGTGCGACCGGTTTGGCCGCCCGCGGCTGGGTTTGGCTGGCATACGATCTCGACCGGGGCGCCCTCTTCAACTATCTCGGCGATGCCCAGAATACTTTCCCCATCTGGAACGCCGTTCCCGTCGCTGCGCTGGACACGTATGAGCATGCGTATTTCATCGACTATGCGACAGACCGGAAGACGTACATCGAAGCGTTCATGAAGAACCTCGACTGGAACGCCGTCGAGGCGCGATTTGCCGCTGTTCCACGAAAACTGTAAACGGAAGGAGATACGATCATGGCAATTCAACAAGGAGCACAGGCTCCCGAGTTCACGCTGTTCGATACGGAACGAAAGCCGCGTTCCCTGAGTGAGTTCCGTGGCAAGAAGACCGTCTTGGTGTTCTACCCCGGAGCATTCACGGGCGTGTGCACCAAAGAGATGTGCTCGTTCAGGGACTCCCTGGCGCAGTTCAACTCGTTGGGCGCCCAGGTCGTCGGCATCAGCGTCGACTCCCCGTTCGCGAACAAGGCCTTCGCAGCGCAGAACAATCTGGACTTTCCGCTGCTCAGCGATTTTGACCGAGCGGTGAGCAAGGCATATTGTGGTGTGTATGAGGAGTTTGCCGGGCTCAAAGGGTACATGGCGTCGAAGCGGTCAGTGTTCATCCTTGATCCGAATGGCAGGGTCACCTATGTGTGGATCTCTGAGAATCCGGGTACGGAGCCCAATTATGACGAGGTCAAGAAGGCACTTGCCTAGGATGCGAACGGCTATGGAGAATTCTCATGCTCAAGGTCGGCGACAAGGCCCCTGATTTTGCACTTCCCTCGACGGACGGCACGATCATACGGCTGAAGGATCTTCAAGGGAAGAAGATCGTGCTCTATTTCTACCCGAAGGATAACACCTCCGGGTGCACGAAGGAAGCATGCGCATTCCAGGAAAACCTGGCGGGAGTGAAGAAGGCCGGGGCGTCGGTCGTCGGCGTCAGCGCCGACAGCATCGCATCGCACCAGAAGTTTGCCGGCACGTTCGGTCTTCAATTTCCGCTCATCAGTGACGAATCGCGCGAGATGCTCAACGCGTACGGCGTCTGGAAGCAGAAGTCGATGTACGGCCGGAAGTACTTCGGCATCGAGCGGACGACATTCGTGATCGATGAAAAGGGGATCGTTCGACACATCTTCGAAAAGGTCAAGGTGAACGGGCATGTGGACGAAGTCCTCACCGTTCTCCGATCAAAGGAATAGCCATGGTCTACGTTACTCGGCGTGAAACGTTCAGCGCCTCTCACCGGCTGTATAATCCGGCTTGGACCGACGCGCAAAACGAAGCGGTCTTCGACAAGTGCAACAGCATCCACGGTCACGGACACAACTACGTTATCGAGGTCACGGTGGCAGGTGAGCCCGATCCGCAGACTGGTTACGTTCTTGACCTGAAGCTGCTGAAGCAGATCATCAAGCGGGAGTTCGTTGACAAGGTGGATCACAAGCATCTGAATCTGGATGTCGAGTGGTTCCGGTCGACCATCCCGACGGCGGAGAACATCGCCCGTATCGCATGGGATGTTCTCCGGCCGAAGATCCCTTCCGGCACGCTGTATCAGATCCGGCTCCATGAAACGGAAAACAACGTCGTCGAATATCGAGGTGCATAATGCCGATCGACACGAAACATCTTGAACCGTTGGTGAAGGAATTTCTGAGCGGCATTGGGGAAGATGCGGAGCGGGAAGGACTGCGTGAGACCCCGGGCAGGGTCGCGCGGATGTATGACTTTCTTACCAACGGCTACCGACAGGATCCGGTCGAGATATTGAATGGCGCGGTCTTCGAGGAGCGGTACAGCGAAATGGTCATCGTCCGGGACATCGACTTCTTCTCGCTGTGCGAGCATCATCTGATCCCCTTTTTCGGGAAATGCCACATCGCGTACATCCCGGATGGCAAGATCATCGGACTGAGCAAGATGCCGCGTATCGTGGAGATCTTCGCGCGACGCCTCCAGGTGCAGGAACGGATGACGCAGCAGATCGCCGATACATTGTATCAGGTGCTCAAGCCGCAAGGGGTTGCCGTCGTGATGGAAGCGACACATCTCTGCATGGTGATGCGGGGCGTCGAGAAATTGAACTCGGTGGCCACCACAAGCGCGATGCTGGGAGCGTTCCGGGACGACGTTAAGACTCGGAGCGAATTCCTCACGCTGATCGGGCGTCCAGGGAGGAACGGGTGACTGAACCGACGAGGCGCGTTGTCTGGATCACGGGAGCGGGGACGGGTATTGGTGAAGCCCTCGCGGAACGGTGCGCCGCGCACGGCGACATCGTGCTCGCAACGGCACGAACGGAGACCCGGCTTTCCACGCTTGCCGACCGCATCAGTCGGTCCGGCGGTTTTTGCCGGACGGCAGTCTGTGACGTCCGCAACGACGCAAACGTGGCGAGTGTCGCGAAACAATTCCTGGCCGAGTTCGGGCGGATCGATGTGCTGGTCAACAATGCGGGTGTCACCTCATTCAAGGAATTCCTTCGGACGACCGTTGAGATCTTTGACGAGGTCGTCGACACAAATCTCCGAGGCCTCTTTCTCGTGACGTCGTCTGTGCTCCCATCGATGGTGGCCGCGAAGCGGGGAACGATCATCAACGTGTTGTCCTTCGCCGCGAAGGTGACGTACGAGCGATCCTCCGCCTACGCCGCCTCGAAGGCGGGTGCGGAGGCGATGATGAATGTTCTGCGCGCGGAACTGCGGCGGGAAGGGATTCGCGTGATCAATGTACATCCGGGAGCGACGCTCACCCCCATTTGGCATCCGTCACACCAGGAGAAATTCAAGGAACAGATGATGAACCCGGCTGATGTGGCGCGGGCGATCTACGAGGCATCGGTCCTGCCCGATTCCGTCATGGTCGAAGAACTCGTTATCCGGCCGCAAGGTGGAGACTTGAGCGTATGAGACTTGAAGGACACGTCGCCGTTGTCACCGGTGCCAGTCGGGGGATCGGCCGTTCCACCGCGCTCGCGCTCGGGCGGGAAGGCGCGACGGTCGTACTCGCGGCGCGAACGAATGCGGACCTGAAGGCGGTGGCTCTTGAGGTGGAGCAAATCGGAGGGTCTGCGGACATTGCGGTCGCGGACTTGACGAACGAGGCGGATATCAAACGCCTCTTCGACCGAGTGCGCGAGCGGCACAAGCGGCTTGATATCCTGGTGAACAACGCGGGCATCGGGCGATTTGCGCCTGTGCGTCAGCTGACGCTGGACGATCTTGACGAAATGTGGAAGCTCAACGTGCGCGGCGTTTTTCTGTGCACGCAGGCGGCGCTCCCCATCATGGAACCGCAGAACAGCGGCGTGGTCGTCAACATCGCCTCGCTTGCCGGGAAGAATGCCTTCGTCAACGGAGCCGGCTATGCGGCGACGAAGTGGGCGCTGCGGGGATTCTCCCAATGCCTGATGCTCGAGGAGCGCCAGTTCAATATCCGGGTGATCACGATCTGTCCCGGGTCGGTCGAGACGTCGTTCTCTCCCCGGACGACAGACCCGGCCAAGAAGGAGTGGATCGTTCAGCCTGAGGATGTCGCCGATGCGGTGCTGTTCGCCGTCACAGCGCCGAAGCGGGCAATGATCAGTGAGATCGATATTCGGCCGACGAATCCGAAATGAGATGAAGCGGACCCGAACTTGAATCCCACGCCGGGCTTCGCTATATTGCATCGTTACGATGAACGCACGCACTCTCCTGGCTGTCGGCGGTTTCATTCTGCTCTTCCTTGCGCAGTTTTCCGCCTGTTCCATCCTCACTCCGGTCGGCGACGCCATTACCAGCGGCTACGGGAATACGGTCGCCTATTTCAACGCGTACTATAACGCAAGCCGGGCCTTCTCCGAAGCGGAAACGGAGATCCTCACCGCCGAAAGACTTTCGCGAGGCAAGATTCAGCCTCAGTCCGCTACGCCTCAGATCCCCCCTGCAGCAAAGGCCAAACTGAACACGGCCATCGACAAATGCTCCAACATCCTCGCCTTCCATTCCACTTCGGCCCTCGTTGACGACGCCTTGCTCATGATCGGCAAGTCGTTCTTCTACAGCGGAGAATATATCAAGGCCGAACGCAAGTTCTCGGAGCTCATCACGCGGTTTCCGTCCAGCGAACTCCAGATCGAGGCACAGTATTGGTACGCCCGCTGCCAGGATCGCCTGGGCAATGATGAAGCGGCCCTCACGGCCTGTGAGGCGCTCATCGCAACAGCGCGGGAGGAGGAACGCGAAGAGATCGAATTCAAGGGGCACATCCTGAAAGCGGCGATCTTCAAGCGACAGGAACTGTATTCCCAAGCCGCAGAAGAGCTCTCCGTTGCCCTGAACCTCCCTGCAGATGATGAGCAACTGCTCGAAACGCGCATCGCACTCGGAGACGTTCACTTCGCGGCGGGACGGTATGAATTGGCGCAGACACACTACCTCGCTGTCGCCGAGGAGACGGACGATCAGTTCGAAGGATATTACTCCCGCACACAAGCAGCGATCGCCGCACGCAACAACGGCAATCATGCGCGGAGCAGACAACTGCTCGAGGAGGCGGCGGAGGATTTCCGGTTCAAGGAATGGCTTCCGGCGATCAAATACGAACTCGGACGGACGTTGGCCGCATCAGATCTGACGGACGAAGCGATCGCCGCGTATCAATTCGTCGATACGTCGCAGGTCCGGACCGACTATTCGCCCCGCGCCGCATTCGAGCTCGCTTCCATCTACGAGGTGGACTTTCAGGATTATTCGGAAGCGAACCGATACTATGGGCGCGCATCGGCGGCCTCCGATCCTGTGACGAACGCGAAGGCGAAGCAGAAAGCGGCAGCATTCAAGCGGTACTTCGAGGTGCACAAACAGATCTACGACCTCGACTCGACTTGGAAGGCAGAACAGGATACGCTGGAGAAGCTAGCGGCCGACACCATCATCGCCACGCTCCCTGATTCGCTTCGCCCGAAGCCGTACTTCGCCACGCTGAATGCGGATACGGTTCGCAAGAAACGCGCGTTGTCCCACCTGGAACTCGGTGATCTCTTCTATGCTGAATTCGAGGTCCCCGATTCGGCCATCTATTACTACAACACCTCGATGGGCGCGTGGATCGACCCTGTCCGGACCCCTCGGGTGTACTACATCCTCGCTGAGATCGCACGCTCGCATCCCGACAGTGGATACCGTCCTCCGAGTTACTACGACAGTCTGCTGACGCTCAGATATCCGAGGTCAGAGTACGCATTGGCAGTCTTGAGTCGTCAGCGAGGGGAGCAGGTGCAGATCGTGACCGATCCGGCGCTAGGCTTGTACCGCGATGCGGAATCAGCTATCGACTCCGGACAACCCGAACGCGCTCTCGCGTTGCTCGATACGATCATCAAACGCTATCCGGCTTCACCCCATGCGGCGAAGAGTTCCTTCGCCATCGCGTGGCTCTACGAACACAGGTTGGGATTGAGGGATAGCGCGATCGCCCAATACCGCCGAGTCAGCGATTCGTACGGAAAGACCCCATTCGCCGCCGCGGCCGCACGACGATTCGTTCCGTTGGAAGCCCCTCGCGATACGACCAAGAAAGACTCTGCCGGTGTCAAGCCAACCCCCTTGGGACCGGGGGCGACCGGGCCGCGTCGCCTTGCACCGACCGTGAACCCCGATTCACTCAACCCCCAGTCGCCCGCCTCGCGGCGCGAGCGCCGTCCTGCTGAGGAGATCGAATGACCGCGAGCCCGCTTCTCTGCTCTGCGGTGGTCCGATCCCTCCATGAGACGGGGGACAACATCTGGTCCCTCATCCTTCACGCTCCCCTCATTGCCGCACATGCACGCCCGGGACAATTCGTGAATGTCCGCGTGGCCGATTCACTTGTGCCGCTTCTGCGAAGGCCGTTCAGCATTTCGCGGATCAACGGTGCGGAGCTCGCGATCCTTTTCAACATCGTCGGACCCGGTACTCGACTTCTCGCGGACAAACGTCCGGGCGATATCGTGGACATCCTTGGCCCGCTCGGGAGGCCGTTCGTCATCGACGATGCCTATGACACAGCGCTGATTGTTGCGGGGGGATTAGGTGTCGCTCCATTCCCATTCCTTGAACTGGAACTTCATCGGCTGAACAAGCCGATCGTTTCCTTCGTCGGCGCACGGACCGCGTCGGGGCTCTCCGTCGAAGGCCTTGAGAACGTGCGGGAAGCGACAGACGACGGCACCGCGGGGCGAAAAGGAACGGTGGTCGAATTGGTCGCTGAATACCTTGATGCGGAGAAGCCGAAGCGTCCCAAGCTCTTCGCATGCGGACCGACGCCGATGCTGAAGGCGTTGCGCGAGTTTGCGGTGAACCGCAGACTTTTGTGCGAGCTTTCTTTGGAGGGAGCGATGGCATGCGGCATCGGAATCTGTCAGGGATGTCCCGTGCAGAGGACGGGGGAGGGGAAGAAGTATGCGCTCGTGTGTACGGACGGACCGACATTTCGAGCGGAGGAGATCGTGCTCTCGTAGAAATGGTCAGTTGAATCGTGGTGAAGACATCCTTCATATTGCGCGGTGTGGAGTTTCGGAATCGCGTCCTTGTCGCTTCCGGAACGTTCGGCTACGGAAACGAAACAACGAGCTTGCTTGATGCATCGAAGATCGGCGGCATCATGACGAAATCCCTGTCATGGAAGCCGCGCGACGGCAATCCCCCCGGACGTATCGTCGAGACAACCGGCGGGATGCTGAACTCGATCGGCCTGGCGAACATCGGCGTACATCAGTTCATCGATGAGAAGCTTCCGCAGCTCCGGAACCTCGATACGAAGATCGTCGCCAACATCGCGGCGAGTTCTGTCGACGAATACGCAGACGTTCTGACCCTGCTCGAGGATCAGGAGGGGGTCGTTGCCTACGAGATCAATGTCTCCTGTCCGAATGTGAAGGAGGGGGGATTGAATTTCGGTACATCCTGCCCGAAGACGGCGGAACTGACGCGGCGCCTCCGCCCGCTCACCAACCGCCCGCTCATCATCAAACTCACCCCGAACGTCACGCATGTATCCGAATTCGCGCGCGCCGTCGCTGACGAGGGTGCTGACGCCGTTTCGCTGATCAACACGCTCATCGGAATGGCTGTGGATATACGCACCCGAAAGCCGCGCCTGTCGACGGTCACCGGCGGGTTGTCCGGTCCGGCGATCAAACCGGTGGCGCTCGCGAAGGTGTATGAAGTCGCGCAGGCGGTAAAGATCCCCGTTTTCGGTATTGGCGGGATCGCGACCGCCGAAGATGCCATCGAGTTTCTGCTCGTCGGTGCCACCGCCGTACAAATCGGTACGATGAACTTCGTCGACGCCTCGATCAGCGGCAAGATCGCCGAAGGAATGGCGGAGTACGCCGAGCGGTCGAACGTGCCGGATCTCGGCTCGCTCGTCGGCGCGCTCGACGCGAACGTCGGATTCTCTGTCCTCCAATCCTGGCTCTGAGCCTGCGATTCCTCCCGTATGTCATGACCACGAGAACCGGTTCAACCCGCTTGAAGCCTCAAGACTATGCCGAAACGATCCGGTCGCTGTACGGCCTTCAGACCTTTGGAATGAAGTTCGGATTGCACGGCATTCAGCGGTTGCTCGATCGCCTGGAGAATCCGCACCGGGTATTTCCCACGGTCCACATCGCGGGAACGAACGGAAAGGGATCGACGGCGGCAATGGTTGCCGCGATCTTGACGGCGGCGGGGTATCGTACGGGACTCTATACCTCGCCGCATCTTGTCCGGTTCGAGGAACGGATGCGCATCAATGGTCGTCCGATCACGCAGCGCTCCCTGCTGCGGCTCGCACAGCGCGCGCTTCCTCATGTGTACGACGGACAAGCGACGTTCTTCGAAGCGGCGACCGCCATCGCGTTTTCCTGGTTCGCGGAAGAAGAGGTCGATATCGCCGTCATCGAGACCGGCTTGGGGGGAAGGCTCGACGCGACCAATATCCTCAGGCCGCAGGTCTCGGTCATCACGACCGTTGACCTGGAACATACGCACATTCTGGGGGACTCCGTTCGGACCATCGCACGCGAGAAGGCGGGGATCATCAAATCGCGGGTACCATGCGTGAGCGGTGTGGGAGCCGGACCTGCGCTCGACGTCATCACGAAGAAGTGTCGCACGGAGCACGCCCGCCTGCACCATGCGGGAAGCGTTCGGATCGATGTCCATGAATCGAACTGGCGCGGCCACACGGCGGATATCTCGTTCGGCGATCAGCGCTTGCGCGGAATCCACATCGGCTTGGCGGGGGAGTTCCAGCTCCAGAATGCGTCGGTGGCGCTCAAGACGATCGAGGTCCTTACTCAGGCGAAGCATTGGCGGATCCCCAACACGGCGGTCCGTCGCGGGCTTGCCGAGGTCCGCACCCTCAGCGGCATCCGGGGGAGGCTTGGAGTCCTCAGTCGCCGGCCGTTGACCATCGTCGATGTTGCCCATAATCCAGCGGCCATGCGGTCCCTCCGGTGGGGACTTGAGCAGCTGTCCGGAGAGCCGGTGCTCCTCGTCATCGGGGTGATGAAGGACAAGGATCTCAGGTCGATGGTTCACGAGATCGGCCCTGTGGCAGGATACGCATACGCCGTCCAGCCGAAGACGGAGCGATCCCGACCCGCGGCCGATGTCGCACGAGCGTTCCTTCGGGCGGGCGTTCCATGCGAGAATGCTGGTTCAATTGCGAATGGAGTGAAACGAGCGCTTCGCCATCCCGGGGGACATCCGGTTGTGATCACCGGGTCACACTTCGTTGCAGGAGAGGCGGTGGCGATGTTGACGGGGAAACAGTACTTGACAATCAATCAATAATGGCGTATGTTTTCGCGTGCTTCCAGCCGGCTCCAAACCGGAGCCATTTCCAACCTGACCGTAATCGAATCCCTGACTCAAGCAACCAATTGATGCATCTATGCTGATTCTGTTTTCCGGATCGCATCGCAATTCACGTTGAAACGCTAACTCATTTCCCCCGTTGTCACCACTTCCCCTCTCATTAGTGTAAGGGCATCCCTCCATGCCGATGGATATATCGGAACTCAAGTCGAAGAAGATCGCTGAACTCAATTCCATTGCAAAGGAGATGAACATCTCCGGCTACAGCGAGCTTCGCAAGCAGGAACTCATCTTCAGAATTCTCGAAGCGCAGACGCAAAAGGACGGCCTTGGATTCAGCAAGGGAGTCCTTGAAGTGCTCCCGGACGGATACGGATTCCTGCGATCGGTCGACTATAACTACCTCCCCTCACCCGACGACATCTATGTTTCCCCGTCGCAGATCAAGAAGTTCGGCTTGCGTACCGGCGACAGCGTCAGCGGCCAGGTCCGGCCGCCGAAGGAAGGCGAGCGTTTCTTCGCCCTGCTTCGTGTCGAATCGGTGAACGAAGACCACCCGGACGTCATCCGCGACCGCGTTCTCTTCGAGAACCTGACACCGATGTATCCGGCCGAGCGTTTGAAGCTGGAGACCGTTCCCGGCGAATACTCGATGCGCATTCTCGACCTGCTCTCGCCCATCGGGAAGGGACAGCGCGGCATGATCGTTTCGCCTCCCAAGGCGGGAAAGACCATCCTGCTGCAGAAGATCGCCAATAGCATCACGCGAAATCATCCCGAGGTGCGGCTGATCGTGCTGCTCATCGACGAGCGCCCGGAAGAAGTGACCGACATGGAGCGAACCGTGAGCGCCGAGGTCGTTAGCTCGACCTTTGACGAACCACCCGAACGACACGTTCAGGTCTCGGACATGGTGCTCGAGAAGGCGAAGCGCCTCGTCGAGGCGAAGAAGGACGTCGTGGTCCTGCTCGACAGCATCACGCGTCTTGCGCGCGCACACAACACGGTCGTCCCACATTCCGGCAAGATCCTCTCCGGCGGCGTCGATGCGAATGCCCTGCATCGTCCAAAGCGGTTCTTTGGCGCGGCGCGCAACATTGAAGAAGGGGGAAGCCTCACCATCATCGGTACGGCGCTCATCGAAACGGGGAGCCGCATGGACGAGGTCATCTTCGAGGAATTCAAGGGAACGGGAAACAGCGAAATGGTGCTCGATCGAGCGCTCAGCGACAAGCGCATCTTCCCGGCCATCAATGTGAACAAGACCAGCACCCGCAAAGAAGAGATGCTGATGGACCCGGACGATCTGAACCGTGTCTGGATCCTGCGCAAATTCCTGAGCGACTTGAATCCGGTCGATGCGATGGAACTCGTGCTTGACAAGATGCGCGGGACGAAGTCGAACAAGGAATTCCTCAAGGTGATGAACAGTTG
>JBFYQI010000438.1:0-3590 GCA_041302875.1 Ignavibacteria bacterium | reverse complement strand
TATCTGAACTTCGGATTGGCGCGCTATCTCTCCGGCGACACGACCGGCGCTGTCGAGTCCTTCCAGGTCGCCATCTCCAAGTTTGAATCGAAGGAGAAGGCATTCGAAGTGCTCGGCCTTGAAAAGGTGAACGAGGCGCTCGGGATGCGCGGGGCGGAGGCGACGCGGAAGATCTCCAAGAACGACCTGTTCAGCCTCCTGAATAAGTCTCTCGCAACCCTCCCAGACCGACAGGCATCGAACACCCAGGCGGCGCGCGTGCGAGCCAAGTACAAGAATGAGCAGAACCGCTTCGTCTTCGGCGGCCGTCGCGGTGCGGATCCAACGCAGATCGCGAGCATCAAGGAGTTCCTCTACTGGAGCGAATAGTAGTCCCGCTCGGCCTCTCACCTTCAGGGCTCATCCGGTTGATCGGGTGAGCCCTTTCTGTTTCCCTCCATCTCTGTTGAAATTCGCGCACCTGCGCAAAATTGACCATTGGATGCCAGGACCAGCAGTCTTCGCATCCTCATGGTGCGCTAATTCGCGTGCTCCTTGTCGTGCTTCGAACGGCACGAGGATTGTTATTCCAGCGGCATCCACGTTCAACGACAATCACGGAGGATACACATGCGTCTAACCGCAATCATCATCGTCACGGCACCAATGGTTGGGGTTGCCGGAGCCCAGAGTCCCCTGGAAGTGTTCGGATATGTCCAGACCAGCTTCACCAGCTTCCAGAATAATTGGGAGTTCGAAGCTCCCCCAGGCGAAGCCGATTACCGCTACAACTACATGGGGATCAATCAATTGAATGTCCTTTTCGCGAAGGACTTTGGTGATGGCCTTTCTGGATTGATCAACTTCGAATACATCAACAACTACTCCAGTGCAAACGGATTCGGATCCTTCAATGTTCAGGAGGCGTACATCCGGTGGGACTACAAGCCGTGGTTGAAGGTGAAGTTCGGGATGGTCATACCGCAGTTCAATGCGATGTTCGAGATCTACAACAAGACGCCGCTTCTTCCCTATGTGCTTCGTCCGAAGCTGTATGAAGCGAACACTGGCAATCTCGTTGACATCTTCAATATCCTTCCGCAGCGATCATTGGTCCATCTGAATGGTGCAGTACCCGTCGGCACCCTGGTGTTCGAATATTCCGCGTTCATGGGGAATCCGCCGAGTTCGTTCATGTCTTCTCCGGACAACGACATGATCCCCGGCTACGTTGCCTACGGTCAAAGTGCCGTTGCCTATCTCAGTCGCGGCGGTCGCGTGGGATTCCGGTATGGAGATATTCGGGCTGGGGTCTCCTACGCCACGGATCGCGCCAATCAACGCGCATTCGTTAAGGACGTGGACGGCAACACGGTGGATCTCGGCGACATCCCCCGCGCGAAATTCGGTGCCGACTTCACTGCGTCGCTTGCGGGTTTCACACTCACCGGTGAGTACTTGAAGGTCTCATCCAATACGTCGAGCGCAATCGATGATTCGCTTGCCGCCTGGAACGCCTCAGATCCGTACTTCATCGGGAAGAGCTTCGACAAAGAGTTCTACTTCGCGACACTTCAGTACAATGTCACCGATGAGCTGGCGGTCTATGCGATGTATGACTATCTGAACGACTCGGTCGACCCGTTCTATTTTGGCCTTGACGGCTACTACGGGTATCATCTCGGTGCGTTTTACAGCGTCAATGAATCGGTCGTCCTGAAATTCCAGATGACGAACAACCATGCACGGTACGACACGCAGGAGCCCGTCAATCCGATCCGGGGCTTTGAGGAACTGCAGCTGTCCGCCGGCGTGAGCTACGCATTTTAACGACTTGAACAAGGAGAGACCATGAAACGGACAATGAAAGTGTGCGCGCTGGTTCTCGCGCTCGGAGCGTTCGCCGCTTCATCCGCACTTGCTCAAGTTGCGGTGATCGCGAACAAGGATGTGGCGGCATCGTCCCTCGATGAGACCGCAGTGAAGAACCTGTACGCCCTCGTCGTGAACGAGGTCGGCGGAACGAAGGTGAAGCTGTTCGACCTGACGAGTGACACGCCTTCGAAGGCGAAGTTCTTTGAGATGATCGGGAAGCCGGGCGCAGAGATGCGCAAGGTGTGGCTCAAGGCGAAGCTGACCGGCAACGGCACCCCGCCGGAAGGAGTCGCCACGGAGGACGAAATGGTTGCCAAGGTGGCATCAACGCCAGGAGCGATCGGCTACGTCAGCAAGGACAAAGCGGGAGCAGGCGTGAAGGTGCTGATGGTGGTGAATTGAGGGGAGTGGTGAGTAGCAAGTAGGGAGTAGGAAGTAGCAAAATGGGGGAACATTGTACAGCAGTGAGGATGGAAAAGGCAGGGAGTGTTCTTCAGAGACAGTTCTGATGAATGCGTTCTGCCTTTTGCTCTTCATCTTTCCAATCAATAATCACAAATCTCAAATCACCAATTCTTCCGATCACCAATTCTCTTCTTCCTACTCCTCCCCCCGCTGCCCCGCATACAAATACCGCTTGATCTTCTGTGTCGGCGTCTTTTCGAATGGCTCCGTCTGCTCGATCACCCGACCGAGACGTGAGAAGACAGAAACCTGCTCGTTCGTGGTGCGCTTGATCTCCTCCAGGAGCAGCACGATCCGCTCCTTTGACTGGGATTCCGTCAATCCTTCCGTTGCGAACTGCTCATCCAGCTTCTCGTAGTCCAAATGGATGCGCGCCGTGATGGTCCCCTGATCGTCGAACACGAGGGACTCCAGCACGACGTCCGACTGATTGATGATCGATTCGATCGCCTCGGGATAGATGTTCTCGCCGCTCGGCCCGAGGATCATGTTCTTGAGACGCCCCTTGATATAGAGGTAGCCATCCTCGTCGATCGTTCCCAGATCGCCGGTACGGAACCACCCATCGGCGGTGGATGCTTCGGCCGTCCGCTCGGGGTCGCGGTAATACCCCTTCATGACGCTCGTACCCCGCGTTTGGATCTCCCCGATCCCGGACTTCGGGTCTGGGTCGGCAATGCGGATCTGCATGCCCGGCACGACCGGCCCGGTGGAACGGTATTTTGTCAGCGACGGCGTGCAGCCGGCGATCAGCGGAGAGGTCTCCGTCAAGCCGTATCCGATCGCGTAGGGGAAGCCCGCCTCACGCAGGAAGAGTTCCACATCCGCGGCCAGCTTTGCGCCGCCGATACCGTAGAATTTCAGATGCCCGCCGAAGGTCTTCATTAACTTCTTCCCGGCGGCCTTATGGATGCGCTTTCGCATCGCCGGGAGTTTGTAGAGCACGCGGAGAAGGATCTTCGATTTGATCTGCGGAAGGATGCGCGCCTTGAAGATCTTTTCCATGATGAGTGGAACGGTCAGCATCACGGTCGGCTTGACGATTTCGAGAGCCGGGAGCATGACCGCGGCCGTCGGGGGCTTGCGCAGGTAGCTGATCGACGCTCCCTGCGTGATGGCGAGGATCATGCCAATGGTGCATTCCAGCACGTGGGCCAGCGGCAGGATCGAAAGGAATCGGTCTCGCTCGTGAACATCCTGGATCTCCGCGCATGCGAGAACGTTGCTCGCGATGTTTCGGTGCAGCAGGACGACCCCTTTCGAATGGCCCG
>JBFYQI010000431.1:0-2656 GCA_041302875.1 Ignavibacteria bacterium | reverse complement strand
GACGAGGCCATCGAACGGGGAATCAGCGCGCTCCGGTTGTTCAAACGTGTCGCCGAATCCATGCAAGCCCCTGTTCGCGCCGTAGCGACCAGTGCTGTACGCGAAGCGTTGAACAAGCAGTTGTTCATGCTCCGGGCGGAAGCGGAAACCGGCATCCGCATTCAGATCGCTTCGGGCGCAGAAGAAGCCCGCCTCATCCATCTTGGTGTTCTGCAGGCTCTCCCCGTTTTTCGCAAGCGTTTGCTCATGCTCGACATTGGAGGAGGGAGCACGGAATTCCTGCTTGGGGAACGGCGCAACATCCTGTTCAGCAACAGCCTCAAGCTGGGGGCGGTTCGGCTGACGCAACGGTTCTTCCCGGACGGGAAGACGACGGCGAAATCAATCAAGGAATGCCGGAGCTACGTGCGGGGCTTTCTCGCGCCGGTGACGCGCGAACTCGAGAAGCGCCGGAACGATGTTCGCGTGGGGAGTTCCGGGACGATCCTCAGTCTTGCGGCGATGATCCGGCTGCGACGTGACAATAAAGCGGAAGGGCCGTTGAACGGGTTCACGTTTTCGAACGATGAATTGTTCGAAATGGCGGAAGACATCCTGAGCATCGACCGGCCGGAAGACCGATTGTCCATCGAGGGACTCGACGCATCCCGCGCCGATATCCTTCCTGCCGGGGCCATCATCCTTGAGCAGGCGATGCGGGAACTTGGTCTCCCGGACATGACCGTCTCGGAGTTTGCGCTCCGGGAAGGGATCATCCTGGATACGCTAGAGAAGCGGTTACCCCGCGGACGGGTAGATCATCTGCACGACATCCGCATGAACAGTGTGCGACACCTGGCGGAGACGTTCCGGTATGAACAGCAGCATGCGGACCATGTGACGCGGCTGGCCTTGCGGCTCTTCGATCAGTTGAAGCCGGTGCATCGGTTGAGTGATCGGGAGCGGGAGTACCTCGAGGCGGCCGGTATTCTGCATGAGATCGGATTGTATGTGTCTCACACTCAGCATCATCGGCATTCGTACTATTTGATCCGCAACGCGGAACTCCTCGGGTTCACGGAGAACGAGAAGGAGATCATCGCGAACATCGCGCGATATCACCGAAAGAGCCATCCAAAGGTGAAACACGAGGGATTCCGGACTCTCACACAGGACGAACAGAGGGTCGTCGCCCAGTTGGCGGGGATTCTCAGGGTTGCGGATGGATTGGACCGGAACCACCAGATGAGTATTCGGGATGTGCGAGCGCTCCGAACACGCAATTCCGTCAGACTCAAGCTTACGGTCGCCCGGGGAGCCAACGCAGAGTTGGAAGTGTGGGGTGCCGAGCGGAAGAAGGGGTTGCTCGAGGAAGCGTTTGGAGTGTCGCTTAAAGTCGATCCTCCGCGGTCGGTGCGAGCGATTCGAGCGCGAGATTGAGCTTCGTCCGAGCCCTACCGAATTCATTGATTTGGTCACAATTCCTTAGTACTCCCTTAACGTCCGTATGATGTGGACTGCGTATCTTGCTCCTGTCAAGCAGGAGAAGTTCGCATGCCGCAACAGCCCGGCGCACCGCCATCGTCCATCGATATCAACCGCATCCTCGAGGATGGCGTGCCACAGTTGCAGCGCCTCCCTACCCCGTTGCGCAATGCGCTGGTGCGCATCCTGCGACGGATCCTCCGAGTCGACAAGATCGAATCGTTCCTCAGGGATACGACGAACATCCGCGGGATGGACCTCGTCGATGAGATCTTCGAGTTCATCGACTTCTCCTTCTACTTGTCGGCGCGTGAGCTCGAACGCATCCCCGTGCGCGGCCGCGTGGTCTGTGTCAGCAATCATCCGCTCGGCGGACTGGACGGCCTGCTCTTGCTCCGGGCGATCGCACAGGTCCGACGGGATGTGGTCATCGTTGCGAACAATGCGCTCCTCGCCGTGGATGGCTTGAAGGATCTGTTTCTCCCCGTGCAAGTATTTGGCGGCGCCGCATCGCGGGATCAGATCACGAAGATCGATGAAGCGCTGAAGCAAGAACGGGCAGTCATCTTCTTTCCGGCGGGAGAGGTGTCGCGCATGAGTGCTTGGGGCGTCCGTGACCGACGCTGGTCTGCGGGTGCCTTGCGCATGGCACAGCGGCACCAAGCACCGATCCTCCCGATGTTCGTCGAGGGGCGTAACTCTCCGCTGTTCTATCTTGTCTCGTTCGTTGCGAAGGCGTTCTCCACGGTGCTCCTTCCCGGAGAGCTTCTGAAGCCCCGTCGTCGCAATGTTCGACTCCACATCGGCGAACTCATTCCTGCCAGTGCATTCTCCCTGCTTCATGCGAAAGCGGCAACACGCCTCATCCGCAAACAGGTCGAGTCGTTGCAATCAGGAAGGAAGGGACCGTTTCGCTCGGAGCCCGGAATTGCACGACCGATCGACCGGCAACTTCTTCGCCAGGAACTCGAGTTGTGCCAACGTCTCGGCTCCCCATCACCGGGAAAGACGTTGTATCTGGGTGACGCTCAGAGCGCGCCGTCGGTCATCCGTGAGATCGCACGCCTGCGTGAAGTGACGTTTCGACATGTGGGGGAAGGAACCGGGAAGCGGTTCGATCTGGATCGATACGATCAGGACTACAAGCATTTGTTCGTGTGGGATGAGCAGGAATTGGAGATCGCAGGGGCCT
>JBFYQI010000418.1:0-2588 GCA_041302875.1 Ignavibacteria bacterium | reverse complement strand
AGCATATGTGGGGTTCCAGGAAGTTCCTCATCTACTACCTGACTTGTGGCGTGGTCGCAGGACTCGCGCAGCTGCTGCTTTCGCCGATCTTCGAACCGACGCTCGCTCCCACCGTGGGTGCGTCCGGTGCTGTCTACGGCGTGATGGTCGCGTTTGCGATGATGTTTCCCGACAGGCTCATTTATTTTTATTTCCTCATCCCCATCCGCGTGAAGTACTTTGTGATGTTTATCATCGTGCTCGGCGTCTTCTCCGTTGGCGGACCTTCCAATGTCGCCAATCTTGCGCATCTTGGCGGAGCCCTCGCAGGCTACATCTACCTGATGGTCGACAAACACCGTCTTGGACGGGGGAGCTTCAAGTCCCGCATGGACGATCTGCGGGAGCGCATGACATTCAACGCCAGCCGTCAGGCGGATGTGACCGATGCAAAAGTGTACGACATCAAGAGCGGCGAGCCCCAGAAGACCGAACCGCCCCCCGACGATCCGCAGAAGCGTATCGACGAGATCCTCGACAAGATCAGCCGCAGCGGCTATCAGAGCCTGACCGAAGAAGAGAAGAAGATCCTCTTCGACGCCAGTAAGCGCATGAACTAACCCACTCAACAATCGCAAATCACAAATTACAAATCACTCAATCATTCCATCACCCAATGCTTCCAGATCCAACTGTTCCCTCCTGGTCTCCTCATCCCACCTATCGCGTCAACGTTCGTCGAATGACCCGTCAGGTTTCCATTGGCGGCATCAAGGTAGGCGGCGGTGCTCCGATCTCCGTGCAAACGATGACGAAGACGAAGACGGATGATATCGCGGGGACGGTCGGGCAGATCAAGACGGCCGCGGAAGCAGGCGTCGACATCGTGCGCGTGACAGTGAATGACAAGGAAGCCGCCGCGGCGATGGCGGAGATCGTCAAGCAGTCGCCGGTCCCCATTGTTGCAGACATTCATTTCAATCATGTCTTTGCCCTCAAAGCGATCGAGGCCGGTGTTGCCAAAGTGCGCATCAATCCGGGGAACATCGGCTCGAAGGACCGCATCCGCCAGGTGCTGACGGCTGCGAAAGACCGCGGGATTCCCATCCGGATCGGTGTGAATTCCGGTTCGCTCGAAGAAGATATACTTCAGAAGCATGGGTATCCCACCGCTGAAGCCCTCTTCGAAAGTGCCATGCGTCATGTCGGCATTTGTGATGAGTTCGGATTCACAGACATTGTCATCTCGGTGAAGTCGACAGATGTTCGCCTCATGATCGAAGCGTACCGTCTGGTCGCGGAACGCACAGATATCCCGTTGCACCTGGGGGTGACGGAAGCCGGGACAACGCGGGTAGGGACGGTGAAGTCGGCGGTCGGGATCGGGTCGCTGCTTGCGGAGGGAATCGGGGATACGATTCGCGTTTCCCTCACCGACGATCCGGTCAAGGAGGTCGAGGTCGGGAAGGAGATCCTCCGCACACTGAATCTGGCATCGCGCAACGTGGAGCTCATCGCGTGCCCGACCTGCGGACGGCTCGAGGTCGATCTCTTCGGCATCATGGCACAACTTGAGGAGAAACTCGCCGGAGTCAAGAAGTCGGTCTCCATCGCGGTCCTCGGCTGCGTCGTGAACGGTCCGGGAGAAGCAAGCGCGGCGGACATCGGCATTGCTGCCGGCAAAGGAGTCGGCGTGCTGTATCGCAAGGGGCAGATGATCAAGCGGGTGAAGGAAGAGGAGATCGTGCAGACGATCCTGGAAGAGGTGGAGAAGTTCCAACCGGAAGCATAGGTGCGTCACCGCGGACCCGGTTTTTCTTCTTGCATCTTTGTTGCGATTCGTGAATATTTGAACCATCAAACGAGAGGAGAGCTCCTCAGGAATTGGAAAACGACCTCCCCCGCCTGCGGCGGGTCCTCAGCCGAACAGACCTCACATTCTTTCTCATCGCTGCGCTGGTGAACCTCAACAGCATCCCCGTTGTTGCGGGTGCTGGTTCCATTGCTGTCCTCTTCTGGATCCTCGGATTTCTCTTCTTCTTCATCCCCCAAGGCATTGCCGTCGTTGAACTCACGAACCGCTATCCTCAAGAAGGCGGCATCTATCGTTGGACAAAGACGGCCTTCGGCGATTTCCACGGATTTATGTCGGGATGGTGCTACTGGACGAACAACATCTTCTACGTCCCCACACTGCTCTTCTATATGGTGGGGTTTGCCGCATTCATCGGCGGCGAATCCACCGCAGCGCTTGGTCAGGATCCGCGCTTGATGGCGATGGTCTCGCTGATCCTCCTGTGGATCATCACGGGGTTGAATATTATGGGCTGGGGTGTGGGACGGTGGGTTCAGGCCATTGGAGTGGTGGGAACGGTTGTGACGACGGTGCTGCTCGCGGGGATCGGATACGTGAGCCTGCAGGGCGGGGATCTGTCGGCGTTCATCCCGTCCTTTTCGCTCGAAGCGATAACGAATGACTGGCGCGTCCTCACGCTTCTCAGCGTCGTTTGTCTGAACTATGTCGGCCTCGAACTTGGGTCTGTTCTCGGCGACGAGATCAAGGAACCTCGACGTTCGATCCCCATCGCCTCGCTGATCGCCGGGTTCAT
>JBFYQI010000405.1:0-3089 GCA_041302875.1 Ignavibacteria bacterium | reverse complement strand
AGCGGTCCCGGATTGTCGCGGGTGACATTCTGCATCACTTGCTTTTCCCGCGCCGGGGAGTAGGCATCAAGACCCAATCGTTCCTTGATGCGGCCGATCTCGATCGCATGCTGCGCGCGTTCGTTGAGCAGCCGGACGAGCTGAACGTCGAGCTCATCGATCCGTGCCCGCAATTCATCCATCGATTTGTCCGCGTGTTCCATCCCCGCCTATGCGTTGTGTGAAAGGTCCAATGCCGGTTCTGCGGTCAATTCTAAACTGGAAACGATTCCCCGCTTTAACTTTTCGTAGCCAACCATTGCAACCATGGCACCGTTGTCGGTGCAGAATTCCAGGGAGGGAATGAACAGCCGCATGTGACGGATCTTCGCCTCCATCGCGAGCCGACGCCGTAATTCGGAATTGGCCGAGACACCGCCAGCCACAGCGATGTCCCGAATGGCGAGATCCTCCGCTGCTTTCAATAGCTTGGCGACAAGCACATCGACAACCGCCGTCTGGAAGCTCGCACAAAGGTCCGCGATCAGTTGAGGCTCGTTGGCACCGCCGGCATCGAATCCGATCTTCTTCAGATGATAGCGCATCGAGGTCTTGATGCCGCTGAAGCTGAACGAGTATGGATCGTCTTCCAAATAGGGTCGAGGGAAGTTGACCGCCTTGGGGTTCCCCTTCGTTGCCCGTTTGTCGATCAGCGGTCCGCCGGGGTATCCGATCCCGAGGAGTTTTGCGACCTTGTCGAATGCTTCCCCCGCCGCATCATCGCGCGTCCTCCCCAACACTTCATAGGTGAACGGATCGCGGGCAACGACCAACTGCGTGTGTCCGCCGGAAACGGTCAGGGTCAGGAACGGGAATTCGGGTTTCTCCTCCTGCAAGAGATTCGAGAAGATGTGCGCTTCCATGTGGTCGACACCGATGAAGGGTTTGCCGAGGGCAAGCGCAAGCGATTTGCCGAAGGTCAATCCGACAAGGAGGGCGCCGACGAGACCGGGACCGTACACGGCAGCCACCCCGTCGAGGTCTCTCTTGTGAACGCCGGCTTTCGCAAGGGCCTCAGCGACGACTGGTATGATCAACCGTTGGTGAGCCCGTGATGCGAGCTCCGGCACGACTCCCCCATGCTCCGAATGGAATAGCTGGAGCGCGGTGGCGTTCGAAAGGAGCTTCCCATCGCGGAGCACGGCGGCGGAGGTTTCGTCGCAGGAGGTTTCGATGCCAAGAATGGTCATTTCAGGTCATGATAACCAAAATTGGGGGGGAGTGCAATGTTGATTATTATAACTGAACGAATATTGCTTCTGATTCATTCATTTCGTACACTTTCCGCGCGATTCTCTCACCCTGCGTTGCTCTGCACAACGCACCCATCACCATCACATACATCAGGAGGTCCCTTGAAGAGACTCATGATCCACGTTGCGGCCTATGTCCTGCTTCTTGCAGTGACGGGCAGTGTCGCGTTCGCCGGTGGCTGGCAGCTTAACGAACACGGCGCTCGTGCGACCGGACTCGGCGGCGCGTTCGTCGCCCGCGCAGCTGATCCGTCAGCGATCTACTTCAATCCCGCCGGCCTCGCGTTTCAGAAGGGATTCAATCTCCTCGCCGGCGCGACGTTCATTCTTCCTTCCACGAAGATCTCGGCGATCAACGGCACCACTCAGACAGCTGAGATGGAATCCCAGATCTTCTATCCGCCCAACCTGTATGTGACGTATGAGTTCTCGGACGGCCTGGTCGGCGGCCTCGGTGTGTTCACGCCGTTCGGCCTTGGAAGCAAGTACGACAAGAATTGGATCGGCGGCCAGCTGTCGGTCGAGACGGAAGTCCAGACGTTCTATATCAATCCGACCATTGCTTACAAGCTCAGCGACAATTTCTCTGTCGGCGCGGGAGTGTCGTTCATCTATGGCGCGGTCACACTGAACCGCCGTGTGCCGATGTACAACACGCTCACTCCTCAAGCCCTTCCGTCGGGCACGTACTACATTCCCAGCAACCCGGGGCTCGGAGATATCCTGCTCGAAGGCACCGGGACCGGTTTCGGATTCAATGTCGGCATGATCTACAAGCCGACCGCGTGCCTCTCCTTTGGCGCCTCCTTCCGGTCAGAGACGATGCTTGAGTTCTCCGGCGATGCCGTGTTCAGCGGCATGGGTGCCCTTGCCAGCTACTTCCCCGGTGGCGAAGGAACAGCGACTCTGCCGATGCCCATGAATTTCCAGGCAGGCGTTGCCTACAAGATCAGCGATGCGTTGACCGCTGAAGTCGACTTTCAGTATGTGGGATGGAGTGCGTACGACAAGCTGGAACTTGACCTCCCCGCTGGCCCGGCGATCAACCTCATCGTTGGACCTCCGGTCCCCCCCAGCCCCCTGCCGCAGACTGCGACTCGCGTGCTGCAAGGTCCTTCCAGCGAAGATAAGTTATGGGAAGACGGCTATCTGTTCCGTGCAGGTCTTGAGTACGTCTACAACGACTGCTGGACATTCCGCGCCGGCGGACTGCTCGACTACACCCCGCAACCGACGGCAAAAATGGAGCCGATGCTTCCCGATGCGAATCGCGTCGACCTGACCCTCGGCGTCGGCTACAGGATGTCCAAGGATGTCACGCTCGATCTCTCGTACATGATCGTGATGTTCGAGGACCGGACCTCCACCTACACGCCATTCAAGGCTTCATATGAAAGCGTGGCCCATTTGATCGGCTTCAACATCGGCTACGCGCTCTAAGTTCTCCTATTCGTTTAACGAAGAAGCCCGGCTGGAATGATTCCAGTCGGGCTTTTCGTTGTACGGTACATGTGTGTCAGCGATCGATGCAGATCTTCATCTTCACCTCCGATCCCTTTTTCAACTTCCGGAAGGTCACTTTGTCCATCAGGTTCCTCATCAGAAAGACGCCTCGACCGTGTTCTTTCATGAGATTCCTGTCTTCCAAGGGATTCGGAAGGGCTTGCGCATCGAAACCGGTTCCTTCGTCGCGGATGACGATCGAGAAGCAATGATCCGTGACGCGGCCGCGGACAGTGACAAGCTTCTGCGGGTCGGATGCGTTGCCGTGCAGGATCGCATTGTTGACGGCTTCCG
>JBFYQI010000378.1:0-2979 GCA_041302875.1 Ignavibacteria bacterium | reverse complement strand
TCTGTGTGATGGCACGGAATGCGACGAACGAGCCCAACCGGCTCATCGCCTCTTCGATCGGCGTCGCCCAGGCCGCAGACGAAGGAGCGTACGGATATCTTTCGGAACATCATCCGTTCGGCGAAACAGACGAACGTGCGGGTGAATACGCAGAGGATCTCGCAGCCACGATGCTGGCGACAACGCTCGGTCTGCAGTTTGATCCCAATATGGCGTGGGACGAGCGCGAGAAGGTGTACAAGATGACCGGAAAGATCGTGAAGACGTTCAACATCACCCAATCGGCTGAAGGGGACAAGAACGGGCTCTGGACAACGGTGCTCGCGACCGCGGTGCTTCTTCCGTAGATCGACTTGCGAGGGTGTACATGAAGAACGCCTTCTCCGGCAAGGGGAAGGCGTTCTCGTTTCATAAGCCAGTTGTCAGTAATCAATTATCAGCTTGCCTGCCGGAGCGGAGCGGAGGCAGGTGGTCACCGGTCTGTCCTCAGTGGCCGGAGATGACCAGGACGAATTCCGCTTTCTTCTCTCCTTCCTTCAATTCCTTCAGTACATCGACGGCGGAGCCGCGCAGGATGCGCTCGTTCTCCTGCGTCAGGTTCATCGCAACGCAGAGTTGACGCGAATTCCCAAATACATCGGCGACGTCCTTGATGAGCGCTTCCATTCGGTACGGTGTGTCCATCAACACGATGGTGCGCGGTTCGGCCTTGAGCGCACGCAGCTGCCGAATGCGCTCATCCCTCTTGACCGAGAGAAAGCCGCGGAAGGTGAATTCCTTGATCGAAAAGCCGGAGACAACAAGGGCGGGCATCAGCGAGGATGCTCCCGGCACCGGGACGATGCGCATCCCCGCTTCCGATGCGCGCTGAACGAGCAATCGGCCGGGATCCGAGAACACCGGCGTTCCCGCATCTGAGATAAGTGCGACGAGTTTCCCCTGCCGCAGCGCCGCCATGGCCTCCTCAGTCCCCTCTTCTTCCTCGTGTTCGTTCAGGAGCACCGTTGGCTTCTCAACGTCGAGCGCGCGCAGGAGTCGTTTCCCTTCGCGGTGTTCCTCACACACGACGAGGTCGACCTCCTTCAGCACCCGGATGCCGCGCAAGGTGAAATCCTCAAGGTTGCCGATCGGGACGGAAACGAGAAACAGCGTGCCGTTCATCAAGCGCTGTCCGGATGATACGCGTCATCGCGATGGTGGGGTCCGTGACGCCGCTGTTCCCAGTCGCGAATGAACAGGATGACCAGCGCTGTCGTCGGCACGGCGATGAGCAGTCCGACGAATCCCATGAAATACATGAAGATGAGCAGGGAGAGGATGATCAGCAGCGGATGAAGCCCGACCTTGCTCCCGACGATCTTCGGCGAGAGCACGGCGACCTCGATCACGTGCAGCACGCCGACGATGCCGATCGCCATGAATGCCCGCGGCAGGATGGGAGGATCGCTCAGCGTCGCGACAACGCCGGATAGCGCCATCATCACAATGAGGCCGAAGTATGGGATCAGGTCAAGGAGCGCCGCCAGCAACCCGAGCAACAGTGCATACCGAATGCCCACGACCGAGAAGAGGACGCTGACGGCGATCCCCTGCAGAATGGCGACGATCAACGCACCGCGAAGATAGTGTCCAATGAGTTCATCCGCCTGACGCATATATTGTTCGATCCGAGGACGGATATGGCGCGGGAAGAGCTTCTGGAAGCGCGTTGAGAGTTTCGGGAAATCCGTCAGGAAGTAGAATGTCAGGAACGGGATCAGAATAAGGTACACGATCTGCGTAATGAAGGAGGAGATGCCGCTCATGACGCTGCCGACAGCCTGGACCATTCCGCGGAGGATATCCTCCAGGCTCGGCGTCAGCCGGCTTTGCAGTGTCTGACGCAATTCTTCCATGCTGATGCCGTAGCGCTCAAGCAACTTGAGCACCTTGCTGTTCCAAAGCGTCGCGCGGAGGTCGTTGGTCATCCGGGAGAGCGCATCGAGCATTCCTTCCAACTGACCAACGGCGATCGGCAGAACGAAGAAGATCGCGAGCGTCACCCCCGTAATGAACAGGAGGATGAGCACGAGTGAACTGACCTTGCGCGGGATCTTCCAGGTCTCGAACAGGTCAACGACCGGGTCCAGCATGTACGCGAAGACGAGCGAGATCACGAATGGGACCAGAATCGTCGAAACGGCGTCGAGAAACCAAAGCGAGAAAAGAATGATGGCCAACCACATTACCGTCCGCGCGAGCACGTACCGCCTCAGCGGAAAGAGCAGGAAGAGGATCGCCCCCAGCGCGAGGAATGGTGAAAGGATGGTGTGGATGGTATAGATGAGCACCATCAGGAGCAGGACGCCCCCGACGAGCAGGACGATCTCGATGCGTCCCAGAGACGAGAACAGGGAATCCCACCGCAGTTCTTTGTCGAAGCGGCTTTGTTCGGACGATCGCTTGGTTTGACGTTGTCGCTTGGTGGCCATGGGCGTTTACGGACGATGGTTGATCCCGGTGTGACCGAATCCCCCGGCTCCCCGGGCTGAATTATTCAAAGACTCGACGGATTCCCAGGTCACGCGGACGTATCGGGAAACGATCATCTGCGCGATGCGATCACCGCGTCGAACTGTAAATGGCTCGTTCCCGAAATTCGTGAGAATGACCTTCACCTCTCCCCGATAGTCGGAATCGATCGTTCCCGGCGCATTCAGGATGCCGATCTGGTGCTTCGCCGCGAGGCCGGAACGGGGTCGCACTTGCGCCTCAAATCCCTCCGGCAGTTCGATCGCGATGCCGGTCGGGACGAGCACCGTCTGTCCCGGCACGATCACGAGCGGCTCCTCCACATCGGCATTCAGATCCATCCCGGCGGAACCGTTCGTCGCGTATGCCGGCAACGGCAGTTCCATGGCCTCCGGACGAATGCGAGTGACGCGTACTTGAATTGTCTCCGCCATGTGATCCTTCAGCGATCGTTCGTTCTTCTCAGTG
>JBFYQI010000364.1:0-4148 GCA_041302875.1 Ignavibacteria bacterium | reverse complement strand
CTGAACGACTCTATGCGGCCGGGCGGACAAGCTCAGCGTGACCAGTCATTCCTCCGAACCCATTTTTAAGATGAGTTCTAATCAACCTTCATTCATCAAGGAGCTGTGCTCATGATCCGACAACTTGCATCCGCTTCATTTCTCATCGTGCTTTTCTCTGTCGTTGCGTTCGCCGGCGGTCCCGAGATCGGCAAACCCTCGCCGGATTTCGAGGCAGTCGATGTCACCGGAAAGACGGTGACCCTCTCCGAGTATAAGGGAAAGATCGTCGTTCTTGAGTGGACGAATCCCGGTTGTCCGTTCGTTCAGCGTCATTACAAGGCCGGATCACTGCAAGCCTTGCAGCAGATGGCGGCGGACCAAGGGGCAGTCTGGCTCACCATCAATTCAACGAACACGGAACACCGCGATCATCAGACGAGCGAGGTTTTCGGCAAGACGTACGCTGACTGGAAGTCGAAGCATGCCCGTCTGGTCATGGACGCCGACGGCGCCGTTGGAAAGGCCTATGACGCAAAGACCACGCCGCATCTGTTCGTGATCGACAAGAACGGCGTGCTGGTGTACAACGGAGCCGTCGACAGCGATCCCCGCGGCAACAGCGAGAAGCGCGTCAACTATGTCGAGGATGCATTGAAGGCCCTCGCCGCCGGCAAGGAGATCGGCACACACTCGACCACGCCGTATGGATGCTCGGTGAAGTACTAAGGAGTGCACATGAGACCAAGTCTGTTCATTATCGGGATTCCGCTGCTGCTGATGTTCATTTTCGCTTCCTGCGGGAGCAGTGAGAATCCCCAGTCCCGGAAGATGCCAGAGAAGGAATCAACGATGACGTGGAGTGATGTCGAACGTTATGCGCGTGAGGGGAGTCCCACGCCCGACCGTCGGGTCGAGAAGACGCCTGAGCAATGGCGCGCGCAGTTGACGAAGGAGCAGTATGCGGTCACGCGAATGAAGGGAACGGAGCGGCCGTACACGGGCGAGTACTGCGAATCTCACAAGCCGGGAATCTACGCCTGCGTGTGTTGCCGGACGGAGTTGTTCGATTCGCGCGTGAAGTTCGAATCGGGGACGGGGTGGCCGAGTTTCACCGAGCCGATCAAAGCGAACGTCATTGCATATCACGAGGACGAATCGTACGGGATGTCCCGGATCGAGGTCTTGTGCAACGTCTGCGACGCGCACCTCGGCCACGTCTTTCCCGACGGACCGGGGAAGGGGGGCTTGCGGTTCTGCATCAATTCGGCGTCGCTGGTGCGGGTGGATAGTGTGGGGGCGAAGAGGGAAGGATGAAGGGGAGCACCTTCCACGCGACGGTTCTCGTTGCCGTATCCATCACACTCGGATCATGCGCATATCCTTCCTCCGAGTATGACCGCTTCTACCCTCCAGAGTGGGAGCCGCACCGCTCGGTCGTCATTGAATTCGACAACGACGACGCAATGGACCGCGTGTCCGTCCAGGTCGCAGCAGCGATCAGCCATCAGCTTGACGCCGTTTGTCTTATCCAGGGGGATTCGCTTCGCCAGCATTATTTGCGATTACTTGTCCAGGAGGGAGCTGACACCTCAAGAGTGCGATTCATGAGTTATCCGGGTTCTCAAGCGTTCTCCGCCCGAGATCACCAGTTCTTTCTCCGTTCATCGAAGGGGTCAACGCTCATGCTCGCGGACTTCGCGTGGGTGGAGTATGGATACTATTATGAGCCCTTCTTTCAAGCGGAACGCATGTCGCGAAACGCACGCGAGAGCGAGTTGTTGAGAGCAGAATTCGCCAGATGGTTCGCCGTTGATCGCATTGAATCCAAGTTGGTGCTCGAAGGGGGCGCATTCGACGTCAACGGTAAGGGGACCGTACTCGTTGCGGAATCGGTCAACATGCACCGAAATCCCGAATGGAGTAGGGAGCAACAGGAAACGGAAATGAAGCGCATGCTGGGGGTCAGGCATGTCCTTTGGATGAAGGAGGGGCCGGCGGACGATCCGCATCCCATCGGCAATGCGGTTCGCATCACGGAGAACTACTTCGGGAGCGGCGTGGGCGGACACATTGATGAGTTCGTTCGATTCATCGATTCCGCAACCGTTCTGCTTCTGTGGCCCGATTCGCTTGAAGCGCTCCAGGATCCGGTGCTGCGGATCACGCGTGAGCGGATGATCGAGAACCGCCGCATCCTGGAATCCAGCACCGATCAGGACGGTCATCCTCTGAAGATCATCCTGCTTCCCTCTCCCCGGGAGACGTATGTCACCGCACGGATCGATACGGCATCATCGGATCCATTGATTCAGGAGCGCTCGCAAAGTATCGTTCGCCGGTATTCGGAGTTCGCACAGGGCGACACCGTGCATTTCGTCCCGGCGTCGTCGTATGCGAACTATCTCGTCACAAACGGGCTGGTCCTGATTCCGAAGTACTGGCGGCCGGGATTATCGGAGAAGTGCCGGCAGCGGGATGAAGAGGCGAAGCAGATCATCGGGGCACAGTTCCCTGGTCGGACGGTCGTGCAAATCGACGCCCTTCCGTTCAATTGGATCGGAGGCGGGATTCATTGCTGGACGCAGCAAGTGCCGAGGTGACGGGGGAAAAGTGTGGATGGAGTTCTGAGGCTTTGCATCAATACAGTGTCGCTGGTACGGGTTGGCAATATGGGGATTGCTATAGCGCATGACCAAGGGTCTTGGAGATCGCTGAGTGGATCCAGACCCATTCGTCGAAATCGATGTTTGATGCTTTGGCAGAAGGCCTTCTGAATGATTCCAGCACAGATGCCAGTTGGTTCACGGTGTAGATCCGTTCATTACGATACGGACCTGCGAAGAGACGTCCGGTCCGTTCATATCGAAGGTTGAAGCGCATCGCAGTGCTGGTTTCAACCGAATGCATGGTGCGGGGAATGCTCCCTCCCGGAAGTTGCTCCAGGATGAGCCGGAATTCCGTCGGCAGCAACATGTGCGCAAGAACGCGGACCTGGTGTTGTTTCGCTGCGGTGGCGAGGGTCTTGAGGAAGCGATGACAGTCCGACGGATCGCGGAAGAGAGGGGTGTTGGCTGTGCCGCGGTTGGTGATAAGGTAGGGGATGAAGTCGACGATGGGGTCGGTGCGGTTCATGGTGGGCATACTCCTCCTTAAATCAATCAAGGGTTCCCTTCAGCGCTTGACATCAGAGTCGAAGGGAACCCTTTTCTGCTATTTGCTCACCACGATATGTCTTAATATCCCCCTCTTTCCCCCTTCGCGCAACAAAATTCCTCCTGCATTTCCGGGAAAAATGTCTCTATCTTTGTCCATGCTTCCCTTCCCCGGTGAACTTGCCGCCCTCGCAACCGCTTGCATGTGGACCGCCAGCTCGCTGGTCTTCGCCGCCGCGACGATCCGCATCGGCTCCATCTACGTCAATGTCACCCGCATTATCGCCGCCGCCGTGATGCTCTTCGTGGTCCTCCTGTTGTTCGGATTGCGCGTCGAGATCTCCGCTTCTCAAACAGGATTCCTTTTTGTGAGCGGTCTCGTCGGACTCGTCTTCGGCGATACCTTCCTCTTCAAATCGTACGAATACAATAGCGCCCGCATCAGCTCGCTCGTCATGTCGACCGCGCCGGCGCTGTCCGCCGTGTTCGGCTATCTTCTGCTCGATGAGACGCTCTCTCCCATCGGCATCGTCGGCATGGCGATCACCCTCGCCGGCATCGCCATGGTGATCCTCGACCGGCCTGATTCCTCAACGTCGGCGATGCATCCGTCCACCATCGGCATTTTCTACGCGTTCCTCGGCTCCATCGGCCAAGCCGGCGGTTTGATTCTCGCCAAGGCCGCGTTCGTGCAAGGACCAATCAACGGCTTCGTCGCAACCTTCGTCCGGATGTGCGCCGCTGTCGTCGTCATCCTGCCGCTTAATTGGCTCGCCGGACGCTATCGCGAACCGCGGCGGGTCTTCACGCAGGATCGAAGAGCATTCTGGTTGACAATGCTCGGAGCAGTCCTTGGACCCGTCCTTGGCGTCACACTCAGCTTAGTCGCTGTATCCTACACGACGGTCGCGATCGCAGCGACGCTCATGGCAACGGTTCCGATCCTGATGCTGCCGACGGTGTGGTTCCTGCAGAAAGAACGCCTCACGTTCCGGGCGATCGTCGGGGCGTTCG
>JBFYQI010000042.1:0-4847 GCA_041302875.1 Ignavibacteria bacterium | reverse complement strand
TCAAGGTCGTTCCCAATCCGTACATCATCTCGGCGACATGGGAACGCAAGCGTCTTGGCGATCCCCAGCTCGGCGAGCCGATCCGCGATCTTGCCTTCACCAACCTGCCCGGACGCTGCGTCATCAGCATCTTCACACTCGACGGGAATCTGGTGAAGACGATCGACCATACGAACGACACCGGCACGGAATTCTGGGACCTCCGGACTTTTTCCAATCAGCTCATCGCGACCGGCGTGTACTTCTACCATGTCAAATCGGACATTGGTGAACGCGTGGGCAAATTCGCCGTCGTGCGCTAAGCCTGACAAGGAGCTGACCATGAATACGACCCTTCTGCGAATCTTCTTTCTCATGATGTTGAGCGTCATGGCTTTCACCGTGGCGCTTGGTCAAGGTTTCAGCAACGTGGGATCCGCCAGCGCGAATTTCCTGAAGATCCCCGTCGAGCCGGTCGGTGCTTCGCTCGCCGGCTCCATCGTCGCCACGAGCCGCGGTGTCGATGGCATGTATTGGAATCCCGGCGCGCTCGCGTTCACGGAGGGAACGGAGGTGCTCGTTTCCCGGGTGAACTGGATCCTCGATACGCGGCTGTCCCATCTCGGCATCGCACAACAGCTCGGCGACGGTGCGCTCGGTTTCAGCGTGACCGCATTGACGATGGAAGAGATGGAGATCACCACGGAGACACAGCCGAACGGAACGTCGACCTTTTTCAACGCGGGGAGCTATGCCTTCGGCCTTTCCTACGGCGTGAAGATCATCGATCGATTCAGCTTCGGCGGAACGGCGAAGTACGTCTACGAGTACATTTGGGAGACACATGGTTCCACCTTCGCGTTCGACTTCGGCTCGGTGTATGTCACCGATTTTCACAATCTCCGCATCGGAATGCGGCTTGTGAACTTCGGGGGGAACATGACCTTCCGCGGCACGCCGATCGACGAAAAGCCGTCGGTGATCGCACAATCCGGGATCTCGTATTCCTACGATCCCCGGCTTGACCGCATCGCCCCGGAGTATCCATTGCCGCAGCTGTTCAACGTCGGCATTTCGATGGATATTCTCTCCGGCGAAGGCCATGTGCTGACGATGTCATCGGCGGTGTCCGATGCGAACGACAACGTCGCACAACTTGGGTTCGGCGTGGAATATTGCTGGAACAACATGATCTCCGTGCGAGCCGGGTACAAATCCGGATACGACGATCAGGACCTCAGTGCGGGATTGGGATTCCGGACCGAGATCGAAGGAGTCCGCACGCAGTTGGACCTCGCGTACGCGGCATTTGACCGGCTCGGAGAGACCACATTTCTTGCGCTGCGGATCGGGATCTGAAGTCAGCTGACACGAACATCGGTGGAGCAGCGGAGATGAACATCAAGAGATCATTGATCGGCCTGCTTGTCGTTCTTGGTTTTGCGTTCCATGATGCGCAGGCACAGGGTTCGATCATGTTGGTCGGCGGTGGCAGCGAGAACTACAACGATTGGTCGGACAACCCCTATCGTTGGCTCGTTACGCATGCCCCGAACCGGAAGATCGCAGTGCTGCACTACTCCGACACGACCACCTGGTTCACCTCCTACTTCCCGTGGCTGAGTCCGTGCACCGTTTCCAACCGAGCCATCACCTCTATCGCACAGGCGAATGATTCTGCAACGTATCGGTTCATTCTTGAACACGACGGGATCTTCCTGCGCGGCGGAGATCAGGCGCAGTATGTTGCCTTGTGGAAAGGGACGCTGGCGGAGCAGGCCCTCCGCGAAGTGTTCCAACGGGGCGGTGTGTTGGGAGGGACGAGCGCCGGGGAAATGGTTCTCAGCGATGTCAGCTTCACGTCCGGAACAACGAATCCCTGGACGATCCTGCGGACGCCGACGACCTCAATGACGTTGGTCGATGATTTCCTTCCGCTGGCGACAAACACGCTTGCCGAGAGCCACACGAACGAACGGGGACGCATCGGACGACTACCGGTCTTTCTCGCCCGCTACAAGAACACGACAGGGAGAAGCATTACAGGCCTGGGCGTTGATGCGAATACGGCGATCGTGATCAATTCGAACGGTGTGGGCGAGGTCATGGGAGGAAGTGCGGTCGCTGTGCTTCGCTGGGATGCGGAAACCGCATACTCCATCGAGGCGGGAAAACCGTTCGCGCTTCAGAATATGCGATACGACAATCTCCTCCCCGGATGGAAGATCGATCTTGGAACGGGCGAGATCACGCCTCCACCGTCAGCCGTGGCATTCACCGCATCTTCCCTTTCGATGCCGGCGGGTTCAGTCATTCTGGACGGAAGTGGGAACGCCGCCGACTGGGCAGCAACAGGCGGGAGTCTGCGCCGTTTGCAGGCTCTTCTGTCGGGTGCCGCGGACAGTGTCGGCATCGTCGCCTCGCCGGCAACGCCATCCTCCGCCACGACGGTACAGACGACGCTCGCCGGTTGGGGAGTCGCAACGCGCATCATTTGGATCGACGAAGGAAGAAAGAACGACGCCGTCACGACGGCGATGATCACAGCCTCGGCAGCGATCATCTTCGCCGGGAATTCCATCGATAGTCTCTCTCGCTTCTTCTCATCGACGACCGTCGGAGCCGCCTTTCTGTCTCGGGTGAGTGGCGGAATGTCCACGCTCTTCCTCGGAGAGGATGTGATGCTCGCTGGAGAGCAAGCGGTCGGCGGCCTGTACAGCAATTCCTACAGCGCCTACTATGGCCTGCTCACGCAGGTCCCCGGGCTCGGTCTGCTCAAGGGAATGCAACTTGCCCCCCGATTCTATCAGAATACGAACAACACCGTCGGCTACGATCAAAGCGAAAACCGTTCCATGGGAATGCTCTGGTCGATGGGGCAATCACGTCTGCCGTACGGATTTCTCATCGATGCAGGCGCACATCTCGTCTTAACCAATGACAGCATCTCCGTGTTCGGTGTCCTCTCGAATTCGACGCCGGTGATCCAGATTGACGCGCGCAATGCGGTCTGGACCGACTTCCCCACATTCAAACGCCCGGGTCGGCCCAACGCAGTGAAGAATGCGGCCCTTGCTGGCGCGCGACTGCACATACTGCGGACCGGTGAGACAACGCCGTTGACGTCGATCGGAAAGGATGAATCGATCATTCCTGAGCGGGCGGTGTTGCAGCAGAATTATCCGAACCCATTTAATCCAATGACGAATATTGATTATCGATTGTCGATTGGAGGAACCGTGAGGATTACCATCTCTGACATCCTCGGACGCGAATTAGTTGTGTTGGTTGACGGACGCCAGCCTCAGGGACGTTACTCAGCAACATGGGATGCGTCCGGATTTCCCAGCGGCATCTATTTCTACAGAATGGTGTTCAATGGCACCACGCAGATCCGAAAAATGATCCTCATGAAGTAACGAGAGGCATTTACTCTCATCACTCACCATCATTCAACATGGAGGGCATCATGAAGCATCGTATACTGCATTGGTTGATTCTCCTGACGTGTGTCGGGTTTGTCGGTGCGCCGACTGCCTTCGCCCAAGCATTGACGGGAGATTACATCATCGGAACCGGCCAGACGTACACCTCGTTGGGAGCGGCCATTACGGCACTCAATACGAATGGCGCGTCGGGAGTGGTGCGATTCCTGATCGATCAGGATCTCACAGAACCCGGATCGCTTGAGATCACGACCGTGACTCTCAACGGCACCAACAGCCTGGTCATCAAGCCGAATGCCACAAAGTCTCCCGTCGTGACGTTCACGACGGTGGCAACGTCGGGAAACAAGGGCAACTCCGGGTTGGCGATCTCGGGAACGACCACGAATGTCGGATATATCACGATCGACGGATCGAATACGGCAGACGGAACAACGCGGGACATGACATTCACTGTCGATGACGTCACGAACGGCCGGTATTGCCTTCGGATGAACGGCGAGACCGACCACGTCACCGTGAAGAACCTGAAGGTCCTCGTCACAAATATCAAGCCGACAACGGCGAGCGCGTCACGGACTTATGGCGTCTATGTTCCAGCATCTGGTACGGCGGCAGCGGATGATATGGTCATTGAAAACTGCCAGATCGGGTCTGAGACCGCCGCGTACTATTTCGGGATGTACAAGCCCGATGGCGGAACCGTGCCGTATGGAGCGAACCTTCTGGTCAAGGGAAACAGGGTCTATGCTCAGCACAAGGGCATCAGTGTCTGGGGATCGTCGGGAACGAGCACGATCGAAGGAAACACGATCTCCGTGATCGGCCATCCAACCGGAACGTATGTGCACAGTTCCATCAACGGTGTGTATGTCGAAAGCTGGCAAGGAACGCTCAATGTGCGGAGCAATCGCATCTTCTCGCTTCGGGCAAAATGCATCACGCAAACCGTTCTCCGGCCGCTGTACGGCATCCTCGTTTACTATGCGAGCGGCAGCGGCTACGTTGGACAGACAGCAAACGTGTACAACAACTTCATCAGCGATCTCCGATATCTGGGAGATGCAAGCACCTATCCGTCGGAGATCAATGGCATTGCGGTGGATGCGCTTGACCAAATCCTCAACGTCCATCACAATACGATCTACATCAACGCCGACAGCATTGTGTCGAATCCCGTGTACGGCATCCGGGTCTATGACGACGCGGGAATGTCCGCATATGTAAAGAACAACATCGTCGTGAACACGGTCAACCACGACAGCGCGTACGCCATCCATGTCAATCCGATTGTGAACACTACGCTCAAAGCGTCCGACTATAACGACCTCGTTGTGACCGGCGCGAATGCATTCGTCGGGTATTATAATGGCGTGAAGCAGAAGACCTTGGCAGACTGGAAGACCGGTTCCAGCCTGGACG
>JBFYQI010000034.1:0-2560 GCA_041302875.1 Ignavibacteria bacterium | reverse complement strand
TCCCCCGGGAAGGGCTCTCACACTTGACCCCTCCCATGTGGAAGCGCACGACCGCAACATTCCTTGCAAGTCAGACGCTGTCGCTGTTTGGTTCATCTCTGGTCCAATATGCGCTGTTGTGGTATGTGACCTTGGAAACCAAGTCCGGCACGATGCTGATGCTCTACATCGTGTGCGGATTCCTTCCCACGTTCTTCCTCTCGCCGTTCGGAGGCGTGTGGGCCGACCGCTACGACCGCAAGAGGCTCATTATGCTTGCGGATGGAGTGATCGCGCTCGTCACGCTCGCCTTGGCGGTGGCCTTCATGCTGGGGGAGCGGGGCATGTGGCTCGTTGCAGTTGCCGCCGCTCTCCGGGCGGTGGGCGCCGCGATCCAGGGGCCTGCCGTGGGAGCCATCCTTCCGCAATTCGTGCCGCAGGAATACCTCGCGCGCGTGAACGGGATCGCCGGTTCCATCCACTCCCTCATTGCGCTCGTCTCCCCGCTTGCAAGCGGAGTGCTCATTTCGGTGTGGCCGATGCAGTACGTCTTCTTCATCGATGTCGTCACCGCTGCCCTGGCGATCTCAGTCCTGTTGTTCTTCCTCCGCGTTCCGCCGCACGCAAAGGCGCTCTCGGTGCAGACCGCCAGCTACTTCGCAGATATGCGGCTCGGATTCCGCTACATCAAGGATCACCCGCACCTCATCTCCCTCTTCTCGTTCCTGGGGGTCCTGCTCTTTCTCATCACGCCGGCGGCGTTCCTGACACCGCTGCAGGTCGCGCGTACGTTCGGCAGCGATGTCTGGAGGCTGACAGCGATCGAGATCACGTTTTCTGCGGGGATGATCGTCGGCGGGGGGATCTTCAGCGTCTGGGGCGGACTCCCCAATCGCATGCACACCATGCTGGTGTCGACCATGATCATGGGGGTGTGCACAGTCACGCTCGGAATGACCGGCAGCTTCTGGTTCTATCTGACGATCATGGGGCTCTTCGGAGTCGTGATGCCGTTCCTGAACACGCCTTCCATCGTATTCGTTCAGGAGCACGTTGAGGGGGATTATCTCGGACGAGTCTTCAGCGTGAACACGATGCTCTTCACGTCCATGATGCCGCTCGGGATGTTGTTCTTCGGCCCACTCGCAGAGGTCGTTACGATCGAATCGATCCTGATCGTTACGGGGATCCTCATGGTCGTTCAATCGATGGTGGTCGTCCGGAACAGGGGACTCATCAAGGCCGGCGTCGTTCGGCATGAACGGACGCATCCCTGAATCCGATCGGTGTTCCCCGGTTTGAGTGGTGGGTCCGCTTCAGGGCATCATGCCTGAAGCCACGTCATTGCCTCATCACGGTTGTTGAAGACCTGGATCTCTCCTGACTTGACCACTTCTCGAAAGGCACCGAACTGCCTCGCGATGCCGTAGGCCAGGCCTCGTGAGGCGACCAGCGCCTCCTTCGTAATGGACTTGAAGGGGAAGAGAACGGCCAGTTCACGAAGTTCGTCGATGGTCACGCGGATGTCTGTGATCGCAGTTCCGTCGACAAGGCAATGAAAGGACGGATCAAAGGCGGGATCGCTCATGATCCGGTTGGATGCATCGACGATCGTCTTGAAGTCGATGGACCCCTCCAGCGTGGCAATGATGATCCGCCGTTGGGTGTCGATGGAGACGGCGATGGGCATACCACCCTCCGCTGTGATGTGGGGGAACCGCACAGGATGCTACATGATTGCGATGAGTGCACTCAGCTTCCGCCGGAGATCAGGCCGTACGGATCGGTGACTCGTTGAGGGAGGTACGGGACGCTCGTGCAAAGGGATGGACATGCATCGCGTCCGGGTGCAATCTAGCGGATGCTTCCGTGTCAGTCAAGTTAGAAAAATTAAGAAGAGCACCAAACTCATAACAGCAGACGCCAAGTGATCGTGCCTGCCGGTCTCAGCGTCGAGTCCAGCTGCAGGGTTGCTTCAAAAGGGGTGTACCCGATTCTCCGCGCGCGGTCGATGAGCGTGGTCTGCTGGGCGTGGATCAACGCCTGCGGGACTTCCGGCTCGACCGCAGTGCAGACACGGATGAGCAGCTTCCCCTTTGGTCCGAGTGCCTCGATGTCCTCGTCCGTGGAGGAACGCCTGTTCATGTTTGTCTTGAAGCCGTCTCGTTCCAACACCCGAGCGACATACTCTTCTGCGATCGCCTGTATCTCTGCCTGACTGGAAGCCATTGGAATGCTCGATGACATGCATGAATTCTCCCCTGTGATAACAATCTACCGCGTGAATGCGGGTGGGACAAGTGAGAAAGCTCTTATGATCCTGCGGTGTGATCCAGCGCTTGTTATTCTGTTCCATTCCGTGCATATTTCCACATGAATAGTGCGATCGAATTGCTGGAAGGGTGCGCCCTCACGCCAACGCCGCAGCGAATTGCCGTCGTGAAGTCGGTCATGGATGCACACAAGCATCTCAGTGCGGACGAGGTGTTCAAGCGTGCGAAACGCATCTGCCATTCGGTGTCGAGAGCCACGGTGTACAACACGCTCAATCTCCTTGTCGAAAAGCGCGTGTTGAAGACGC
>JBFYQI010000289.1:0-2896 GCA_041302875.1 Ignavibacteria bacterium | reverse complement strand
TCAGAAGGCAAGATGAAAGGGCTCGGCGTGCTTCGCTCGCACGGAACGCGGTATCAGTCCGTGCAGGATGGGGAGGTCCACATCGACATCGCCGTCATCGCGGCCCCTTCTGCTGATGCGTTCGGGAACGCCAACGGCGTCGAGGGGCCCTCCGCATGCGGTCCGCTCGGATTTGCCCTTGCCGATGCGGAGTATGCCGACCGCGTCATCGTCGTTACCGACAACCTTGTCCCGTTTCCGTGCATTCCGTGGGCGATCCAGGGGAACCTCGTCGATTTTGTCGTCCGTGTTCCGTCGCTTGGTGATGCATCCAAGATCGTATCGGGAACGACGGTGGTGACGCGAAGCCCGGATCGTCAGCTTATCGCCGAGTATGTGGCAAGATTCGCAGAGGCATCGGGGATCATGCAGCCGGGATTCTCGTTTCAGGCGGGGGCCGGAGGAACGAGCCTCGCGTTCGTGCTCAAGCTCAAGGAACGGATGAAAGCCCGCGGCGTGAAGGCGCGATTTGTGCGCGGAGGAAGCACGCAGTATCTCGTTCAACTTCTGGAAGAAGGCCTCACTGATTTTGTCTTGGATGGACAGGCGTTCGATGAAGCCGGTGTTCGATCCATGAGGTCCGATCCCCGTCATGTGCAAACATCCCCGTTCACATCATACAATTATCATGGGAAAGGGAATTTCGCGTCGATGGTCGATCTCGTCGTGCTCGGAGCGACCGAGGTCGATCTTGACTTCAACGCGAACGTGGTGACCCATTCTGACGGCTACCTGCTTCATGGCATCGGCGGGTGGCAGGATTGTCTTTTCTCGAAATGCACGGTGCTTGCCATTCCATCCTTCCGCGATCGCATCCCGGTCATTGTCGACCGAGTGACCACGCTGTGCGGTCCGGGATCGTTGATCGACGTTGTTGTCACGGAGCGAGGGATCGCCGTGAATCCGTTGCGCAAAGACCTCCTCTCTGCGATAAAGAGATCGGGGCTCCCCATCCGGTCGCTGGAGTCGATTCGGGATGAGGTGCTTGGCCTTTGCGGCGGCAAGCCGAATCCCCCCGTCGTTGATGTGAAGAAACCCGTTGCCGTCGTCAAGTGGGTGGACGGAACCTTGCTGGACACCGTTTATCGAGTTGGAGGGAAGAAGAGGGAATAGACAACACCGAATTGTGCTAGCACAGTGCCCCCGGTTCTTGAGCGGATCGGGGGTTTTTTATTGTACTGATTTGCATCACAAAATGATTCTGTTCCGCTTGCCTCGTCTATTATCTTGCATCCGTGATTGATCGAGTTCAATAGGCGAGGGAGAGACAACATGGACCGAAGCATTGAGATCATCAAAGACGTGCTGAATCGTCATGGAGTGGACAGCCGCTATGATCAGGAGAGCGGGTTTCTGCGGTTCCTGGCATCGGCGAACGGCCAGGACATACGCGCGGTGGTTGTCTCCGGAATGGGGTTCCTGACGGTGCGGCTCTATTTTCCCGTCAAGTTCGGTAAAACGCGGAAGCGGCAGGGGATGGAATTCGCCGTCCGAGCGAGTTGGCCAATGCGATTCGGCGGCTACTATTTTGACGAAGACACCGGGCGGCTTGCATTCTCGGTCTACTCTGCGATTGATGCCGAGAATATCGATCCTGAGGCACTCGAGCAATTGTTCCACATGCTGATGGCATTTGGCATGATGCGGGTAGAGGCGGCGCTTCCGGTCATAGAGAAGCTTGCTCAGGGACGCGTCAAAGCAATGCAAGCAGTGACCGCGATCGACACGGTGCGCAAGAAGCTGGAGGAAGAACCCCGCGTCCCGGCAGAACTGCTGGACGAACACGCGATCGCCGTAAACTAGCGCTCGGACAAAGTGGAGTAGACCTCCAGTCTCCCTACTCACATCTTAATACTTAATGCTTAGTACTTAATACTTGATACTTGATACCCAATACTTGATACCCGGAGCCCCCCATGATCCCCAAAGTCCTCAGTTTTCAAATGCTCCACGATCTCGGGGTTGTCCAGCTGACAACATCGGAGGTCAATTCCTTTAAGTACATCACCGGCTCCGCTGCGATCGAGCGGCAGCTGCTGGAGGTAACGGAGATCAGCCAGCAGGGGAGCGTCAATCATCTCTCCGTGACGAACACGTCGGATGAATTCGTCTTCTTCATGGACGGGGAAATTCTCTCCGGGGCGAAGCAGAATCGGGTGATCAACACATCCGTGCTCCTCGCTCCGCATCTGAAAACGCGGATCCCCGTCAGTTGTGTTGAACAGGGGCGTTGGGGATTTGTCTCAAAACGTTTCGCTTCCACAGACTACGCTGCGCCGCCGAGCCTTCGCCACGCGAAATCCGCTGCGGTGCACATGAATCTCAAGGAAAGCCGGAGTTACATGGCGGACCAGGGAGAGATCTGGGACCGCGTCGAGCTGATGTCCAGCGAGCGGAAGGTGCATTCTCAGACCTCGAATCTTTCGGATGTGTATGAATCGCATCGTCTTGGTCTGGATGAGGTCGCACACAGCATCGCTTCAACCATCGGGGCGAATGGGATCGCGTTGTTCGTCGGACAGGAACTGGTCGGGATCGACGTCTTCAACCGGCAGGACGTGTATGCCGAGTACTTTCCGAAAATTCTGCGCGGGATCGCTTTTGAGATGATGCGGCCGCGGAAGAAGGTGAAGAAGCTCTCAGAAGCCGAAGCCCGGTTCAAAACCGAGGAATTATTCGACCGCATCATGTCCGCAGCGGTTGAAACGTATCAGGGTGTCGGGATTGGAGAGGAAAAGCGGTTTTCATTTGAGCGGGTCACCGGACTGCGGCTGGAGCATCAGGGGAAGTTGATCCATATGACGGCGGTCAGAGATATCCCTGCGGGGGCGAAGGGATAATCGGGGGGCTCACCGCC
>JBFYQI010000273.1:0-3885 GCA_041302875.1 Ignavibacteria bacterium | reverse complement strand
GAGGACACCCGTTGGGTGAACGATAACGAGGGATACATGCTGATTCGCACCGTCTCGCGAATTCTCTGGAATCACTTTGAACCGGGGAGCACCTGGACCCCGGGTACTGATTCCCTTAAGTGGGAGAAATAGCGGAGGAATGCCATGCGCACCTTCCAACGAATCCTTCACGCCTGCGTTCTTTGCCTCATGGCAGGAACCGTCGTTGCACAGGATCAACAGATTCCATTCGATACACAAGGAATGGTGTGGGAGATCCTCAAAGACTCACCCTACGCCAAGGTCTGGCATCCGGAGATCTCCGCATTCGACCGACTACTCGCGTTTGACATGGACTCTATGGTCGTTGTCGAGAGCTATCTCACCGATGGCGTACGGAAGATGCGGTACCGGCACGCGTTCACACGAGAGACGTTTGCGCAGAAACAAACGGAGCTCGATAGCCTCGCAACGGTTTCAGTGCGTCAGGGTGCACCGCTCACCGCCGATGAGCTCGAGGACCTTCGCACGACATTCACATACGATCAGACGGGATACTCCGCGTTTCACGGATTCACCATCGCCACACTGCTTGAGGAAGGATCTCTCTTTCTCATCGTCACCGGCGGGAGCTACTTTTTGATCTCCTCGATCGCCGACGATCTCCGCTTGACCCGGGCGAATGTCGAGGCTGCGCGGTATGGTCACCTCACCGGATTATTCCAAGGGTATGCATTAGGATTGACCCTTTGGGGTGGAGACGATTCCGACACTGAATCATCGGTGAAAGGGGTTGTGGGCTTATCGAGTGCCGGCGGGATCGCCAACGCGATCGGCTCGTATAGCATGATGAACAAAACCGGCATCAACCCCACAACACAGTATCTGCGCCTTGTTGCTGAACGACATTCGCTTGTTTGGGGCGCGGGACTCTCCCTTATGGTGAGCGGAGAAAAGGCAAAGACGCAGTCCGTGATGGGCGCGGCTTGCGCGACGAGCCTGAGTTCCCTCCTGTGGTCGGAGCCGCTCTTCGGTCTTTCAGAGCGCAGGATGTCTTGGGGAGACGCGCTCCTCACAGACGAGTTCATGACACCGTGGTACTTGACGCTGGCCGCCGGACTGGCAACAGCTGAAGTCGAGCGGACAAGCGGCGCGGGGGCGGTCGTCTTTGCAGGAGGCGTTGGCGGATATCTTTTGGGAATGGCTGTGAACGAGGGGGGGATGCGTGATCTCTCCACCGTACGACGCACACGCTTGCTCTCATACGGCGGCTCGCTGCTCGGTCTCGGAATCGCTGCGGCCGCGAAGCCGTCTGCCAAAGCGACGCTGTGGATCGTCGCCGCTTCAAGTTGGCTCGGCTATTGGGTCGGCATGCAGTCGGGAGGCGGGACTTCAACTTCATCCTGGGATCTTCAGATATCGCCCGAGGGATTACTGCTCGGCTCGCTCGAGAGGAATTCACCGATGCCGCGCAGTGCGCCCGTTGCGTCGCTCACAATTCAGATGTGATGAAGAAAGAAAGGAACGGTTGCGTCAGTCTTCGACATGCTCAGACTGACGCCAGTCTGAACCGCTCAACACCATCAGATGAGGGACAAGGCGGTCACCCTGAGCGTGTCGAAGGATGTCATCCTGAGCTTGTCGAAGGATGTCATCCTGAGCGTGTCGAAGGATGTCATCCTGAGCGTGTCGAAGGATGACCACCCTTCCTCGTATCGACTCCACTATGATTCCGAGATAGCGCCCTGAGCGATTCGAAATCACCTCGCATAAGAGCCTCCTTCTTGCGCCGGCACCATCCCTTGATCTGTCGTTCTGCGCGAACTGCGTCTTCAATGGAAGCAAACTCCTGAGCCCAAAGAAGTCTTACTGACAATCGTTTCGCGGTATAGCCTCCGAGAGATCCGTTGTGGTGCTGCGCGATTCGAGTTTCCAATGAAGATGTTGATCCCGTGTAGTACGAATTGTCAGCGCAGAGCAAGATGTAAACCCATCCTCGTTTCATGGAGAATGGTAAGGAGAGCTCTTCTGAAGCTCAATAGGAATCGCCGTTGAAGATTGGGGTGCGGAACTGGGAGATGATCCCCTTATACATGGTTCGACCCCGCACAAAGCGCAGGGGCAAGCAAGCTCACCATGACTGTGATTCGAAGAATGTCATCCTGAACTTGTCGAAGGATGACACCCTCATCCATGGTTCGACAGGCTCACCATGACAACGAGTCGAAGGATGTCACCCTCTTAATTCTCTCGAGAGCCCTTTACGACTCGCTTCACGTCTTGCTTCCCTTCTCCCTCGTCAGCGTCAGTACCGTGATCTCTGAACGGGCGCCGACGCGGACAGGGGGTCCCCAGTAGCCGGTCCCCTTGCTCACGTACACCCATGTTCCGTTGTGGTCGTGGAGTCCCTTGAGATACGGCTGACCGAGCGTCGCCAATAGATTCCAGGGGAAGAACTGACCGCCGTGCGTGTGCCCGCTGATCTGCAGATCGATCCCCACCGACGCGGCGGCGTTGATGCTCTTTGGTTGATGCGCCAGCAGAATGCGCGTCGTATCGGACGGCGCTCCGGCGAATGCCTTCAGCGGGTCGGAGCGATGCTCCGCGATGAATCCCCCCGCAGTCACATCTGTCACTCCCCCTAATACGACCCGTTCCCCGTTTCTCTCAATGATCACATGCTCGTTCATGAGCGGCGTGAATCCAAGCCGTCGGACCTCCTCCACCCACGGCGCCGCACCGGAATAGTACTCATGATTCCCTGTGACGTAGTATCGTCCGTGTGGTGCCTGGAGCGATGCGAGCGGTTCGACGTCGTCCCGCAAGTGCGCCACACTGCCATCCACCAGATCGCCGGTCAAGGCGATGAGGTCGGGATTGAGCGACGCAACATCTTCGGCGACCGTTGCGATCCATTCCCGTCCGATCGTGAGTCCCGCATGAATGTCCGAGATCTGCACGATGCGAAATCCCTCGAATGCTGCGGGGAGGTTCTTCAACGGAACGGTGACGTTGACCACACCCGGACGTTTCCGCGCTTCGTAGATCCCGTAGGAGGTCAGGACGCCCGCGACCCCGAGCACACCGAGATTCGTCGCCTCGATGAGGAAGGACCGGCGCGCAGCATCAAGCGCAGGGGGAACCTCCGGCCGGAAGAAGGCCAGCAGTTTGTTGACCCCGAGCCCTCCGAGGTAAAGCACATCGCGGATCACGAGAAGCGTGAAGACGAACGAGATGAAGCCGAGCGAGATGTACGTGATCCAGGAGAGCGTTCCTTGCCACGCCGGCATGCGACGGCCGAGAATCATGCCGAAGAACGGAAGCAGGATCATCAGCGCGAGGCCGACCCATGCGGCAACCTTCCCCCACTTGGGGAGGTCGAAGGGAGTGATCAGCCGCCAGCCAATATAGAAGAGACCGGCAGTGAGTATGCCGATGACGGTCAGCGTCCAGAGAGTCATAACGATCCTATTGCGCATTCTTGTCGTGTTGCCAAAGCCCGATGATGATGCCATCCGGGTCCGCAAAATAAGCAAAATGTTCTAAAAGAGAGGATGACGCCTATGTAAATCAACATCGACCGCATGCCGGCCGGTTCCCCTTGTAACAAAACGGATGCTTGCGTATCTAACCCTATGTGCAAGGCATCCCAATGAACAGAGAAGAAACCTATACCGCCCTCCTCGAAGAACACCGCGACCGGATCTACCGCATGTGCTGTTGCTATGTCCGGGATCCGGAACTTCGAAAGGACGCCTTTCAGCAGGTGCTCATTCATCTGTGGCAGAACCTCGATTCCTTCGAGGGACGATCACAGCTCGGCACGTGGGTCTATCGCATCACAGTCAACACCTGTCTCGGGTTGCTGCAGAAAGAACAGCGTCGGCAGAGGGTCTTTCTCCCCAG
>JBFYQI010000272.1:0-6274 GCA_041302875.1 Ignavibacteria bacterium | reverse complement strand
GTTGTAGTTCACGGTGGGCTGGGCATACGCCTCAAGGTGAAACGAGTCGATGACGTTGAAGTCCCTGATGTCTGCCGTCGCTGCTTCGTAGGCAACGTTGACCGGATGCTTGAGCGGCATGTTCCAGATGGGGAAGGTTTCAAATTTCGCATATCCCGCGTGCACGCCCCGGCGCCACTCGTGGTACAATTGCGTGAGACAGGTCGCCAGCTTTCCACTCATCGGACCGGGTCCGGTAACGACGACGATCGGTCGCGTCGTTTCGATGTACGGATTCGCACCGTATCCCTCATCGCTCACGACCATCTCGACATCGGTCGGGTATCCTTTTGTGAACCGATGCAGATACACCTTGATGTCGCGCCGCTCAAGCTTGTTCTTGAAGAGAAGGGCCGCCGGCTGATTCTCATATCGGGTGATCACCACTCCGGTCACTGCGATCCCCTGGTCGCGCAGATCGTCGATCAGCTTCAGCGCATCCGTTTCATACGTGATGCCGAAATCTGCCCGCATCTTCTTTCGTTCGATATCGCCTGCGTAGATGCACAGGATCACCTCCGCCTTATCGCGAAGTTTCTGCAGGAGGCGGATCTTCACATTGGGATCGAACCCAGGAAGCACGCGGGCAGCGTGATAGTCAAACATCAGCTTTCCGCCGAATTCCAGATAGAGTTTGTTTTCAAATCGAGCGACGCGTTCGAGGATCGCGGCGGTTTGCTCGGAGAGGTAGCGTTCGTTGTCGAACCCGATGGCAGATGGCATTGTCGGAGAGACTCCTTGAGATCCCGAGGGAGGAGAAAGAACCGGCCTCAACCTACAGAAACATGGGAGAAATATCAATTCGAGAGAGCAGACGCGTGCATCCAAAACAACAATGCCCAGCATCGGCCGGGCATCTTTCCACGTTACTCATTGTCTTTTACACTTTCCCCGTTTCCCCGTTTCCTACTTTCCCTGTGGGCGCTACTGGGATCGAACCAGTGACCTTACGCGTGTGAAGCGTACGCTCTGAACCAGCTGAGCTAAGCGCCCGCAAACCACAATGAAATATACAAAACATCTGTTGCCGAGGCAACTCCGAACTCAGGCGGTCAATGCACTCTTGACCGTTTCTCGCGGCAGACAGCGCATTCACAGAGCGCTCGGAGGATCTCCCACGTATACAGGCCCGTATCGTGTCCATCACCCCAAACCAGTTGCAGGGCATAATGTCCTACAGGCTTTGCATCGACGAGTTCATTCTTCCCCGGGAGATCCGGTTGAGGTGCGGGGGGATAGGATCTCAGCAGAACGGTTTCACCCTGGCAACCCGCGCACGGACAATTCGATCGAAGCGTTTCCAACCGAATGGTGCTCTCGTGTCCATCATCCCATCGGATCTCCATCTCGCCCGGACGGGAAAGCCGTATCTGCGTTGCGATCATCACATTTCTCCAAACGAAAAAAGGACAACCGGTGTGATTGTCCTTCCTAAAACCCCGCGTGGACCGTACCGGGATCGAACCGGTGACCTCCACAATGCCATTGTGGCGCTCTCCCATGCTGAGCTAACGGCCCAAGAATTATTAAATATACGGCTCTATCGCGCGAAAGTCAATTTCCCCAAGCGAGGTTGCGGCATCGGGGAGTTTTCCGTATCATTTTGATCATGCATCAGATCAACAAGCGCTCATTGAGTGTCGTCGTCCTTGTTCTCCTACCCCTTGTCGGGTCTCTGCTCCTTTTTTCCTCGTCGTGCGAGGACTCCGTCCCAAGCGGTTCAACGCCGGATGTGGTCTTCCCCGATTCCGGTGTGAGCTACTCACGGCATGTGGAAGCGGTGTTCGCGAATGCCTGCGCGTTCGCGGGCTGTCATGCCGGGTCTTCGCCCGCCAATGGATTGAATCTCGAGCGGCCGTCCTATCGCGCCCTGATGGACCATTTTCCCCAGTTGGTCATTCAGCGGGATGGCGAGAACAGCCTGTTGGTGATGTACCTCGACGGCCGCGCATCCCCCCCCATGCCGCCACGGGACAGGCCACAACTTACGCAGAATCAAATCCTCGGAATTCGCAGGTGGGTTACTGAGGGGGGCTTGAACAACTAGCCTCTCGCCGCTTCAGGTCGTTTCAGGGCTCCGCACGTCTCTTCCCCAATGCAGTTTCCTCCGCAGCACGTCGAAGTAACTGACGTCCAGCCGCTTCACCAACTTCGCCGGATAGGGAGACTTCTGTACGTAGACGCTCACGGGGGGCTTCAGCAGATGCTGCTGCTGTCCGTCCGCAGCGATGTGAACGCGTGCGGGTGCGGACTTCACGGACAGCCGCACGATCGAATCGTCCGGGATAACAACCGGACGCGCGGTCAACGTGTGGGGACAGATCGGACTGATCATCATCGCTTTTGCAGCAGGCACAAGGATCGGTCCGCCGTTGCTCAACGCATAGCCCGTGGATCCCGTGGGGGTCGAGACGATCACGCCATCCCCTGTGAAGGTGGAGAGGTATTCCTCATTGACCGCGGTCTCGACGGGAAACATGCGCGACGATATGCTCAGGTCCACCACGATATCGTTCAGTGCGACGCTCCTGCGTGCATGACCGTCCACCCACGATTCAAGCATCATTCGTTCTTCGATCGTGTAGCGCCCATTCAGGATATCCTTCTAGCATTCGTCCAGCTCATCCACAGACGTTTCAGCGAGGAAGCCCAGTTTGCCCAGATTCACCCCCAACACCGGCGTACCATACGGTGCAACGAGACGGGCATTCCGCAGCATCGTTCCGTCACCCCCGAGCGAAATGAGGATGTCCGACCGACGCCCCAGCAGCTTCTCTGCGACGGATTCAATGCCCTGCACCGCTCTCCGCCCCTGCCGCCTGCGGATCCCGTCGACCAGGGGCTTGTGCATGACGAAGGGAATTCGAAGCTTATTGAATCGCTTCACGAGCGATTCGATGATGTCGACGATCCCCTCTTTGTCGCTATTTCCGGCGATACCGAAGGTCATGGAACACCTCAGGACGGTGGAGTTCCCTTCTGTTCTTTCGAGACCTCATCAACGTAGTTCAGTTTCAATTCCTGCTGCACGTTCTTCAGAAAGCGAGACTGTTCATCATTCAAGTTCCCCTTCGTCATTCGCTCCAGCATGTCGAGCATGTCGATGGACATCTGCGCCTGTTCGAGATTTCGTTCCAGCGTGTCGGACGAAGGGTTCTTCACCTTGCCCATCTGCTGCATGGCCGCCGCGTGGAACATCATCACCAGTCCCGCAAACAACGCGTCATACTTCTCTTGATCAGTCATCGGTTGGCCTCCTACCGGGAACCGCGTTCCCACAATTTTGCATATTTGACAAATACGTAAACAGAGGAAACCACACACAGAATCAAACCCGCGAGCCCGTCGCGAAATCCTTGACGGATGAGATACATCCGAATGAACGTCCATGCAGGACGCACGAGGATGTCACTCATGTGAAATCGCACGCTCCGATGAGCAAGCTCATCCGCCGCAAGCGACGTATAGCGATTGAACTTCTCGAAATAGTGAAACAGGTCGGGATCCGTGTAATGGAGCAGGTCGGACTTGAGGTGCTCCACCTGGCCGTCCAACTCCAATCGCTCGTGCACCTTATGCAGCGTGAAGCGGCCCTTCGATCTTCGAAACAGGCGCGTCACTCGTCCCGGATACCAACCACAATGGTAGATCCAGCGACCAAGGAAGTTCGCACGCCGCGGCATCGTGTACCCTGCGACCGACGCCCGGGCTTCCGCCAACGCTTCCTTCAGTTCCTTCGTCAGTTCCGGCGTTGGCCGTTCGTCGGCATCGATCCACAGAATCCAGTCGCTGTGCGCCTGCTGTAAACCGAAGTTCTTCGCCTCGCCGAATCCATCCCAGGGCCGTTCGAAGACTTGCGCGCCTGCCGCCGCTGCCAAGGCAACCGTCTTGTCGGTGCTCCCAGAATCCACAACGATCCGCTCGTCGGTCCAGGCGACGCTCGCAAGGCATTCAGCGATGTTCCGTTCTTCATTTTTCGTGATGATGAGCGCTGAAACGGTCGGCACGCAGGACCTCGCTTATCCGGCAACGACAATGTTGACAAGCTTGTCGGGAACGACGATCTTTTTGACGATCTTCTTCCCGTCCGTGTACTTCCGCACGTTCTCGTCCGCGAATGCCAATGCCTCCAGCTGCGTCGCCGCTGTTCCGGAGGGAACGATGATCTTCGCCCGGACCTTTCCGTTGATCTGGACCACGATCTCCAGGGAGGATTCAGCCGCCTTCGCCGGATCAAAGGCCGGCCACGGTTCATACGCAAGCGAATGAGAGTGACCGAGTTTCTGCCAGAGTTCTTCCGCCAGATGAGGCGCAAACGGCGCGAGCAGAAGCACGAACGGTTCAAGCACAGCGCGCGGTCGTTCGTCGAGCTTCATCAACTCGTTCACAAAGATCATCATCTGCGAGATCGCCGTGTTGAAGCGAAGGCTTTCGATATCCGCGCCGACCTTCTGCACGGTCTGATGATACAATCGCTCCGTTGCTTCCGTCGGCGCGTCATCGACGATGTTGGATGCAAGCGTCCCTTCCTCCGTCACGTAGAGCCGCCACGCGCGATTGAGGAACCGAAACACCCCTTCGACACCGCGCGTGCTCCAGGGCTTCATCTCTTCCAGCGGTCCCATGAACATCTCAAACAATCGCATCGCATCGGCGCCATATTCCTGGACCACGTCATCAGGATTGACAACGTTGCCGCGGGACTTGGACATCTTGCGGGAGTCTTCGCCAAGAATGATCCCCTGATGCCGCAGCCGTGTGAAGGGCTCCTTCGTGCTGACATGTCCAAGATCGAAGAGCACCTTATGCCAGAACCGTGCGTACATCAGATGCAGCACCGCATGTTCCGAGCCTCCGACATACAGGTCGATCGGCATCCAGCGTCGTTCCTTCGCAGCATCAACGAACGCCGAATCGTTCTTCGGATCGATGTATCGGAGATAGTACCAACACGATCCGGCCCATTGCGGCATCGTATTCGTTTCGCGTCTTCCCTTCCGTCCGGTCCCGGGATCGGTGACATTCACCCATTCCGTCGCCAACGCAAGAGGCGATTCCGTCGTTCCGCTTGGCTGGAACTTCGCGAGTTCCGGCAACTTGAGCGGAAGGTCCTTCACATCAAGCGTATCCATTGTGCCGTCTTCCCAGTGGATGATGGGAATCGGCTCTCCCCAGTATCGTTGACGGGAGAACAGCCAATCTCGGAGTTTGAACTGGATGGTCCCCTTTCCGAGATTCTTCTTTTCAAGCCATTCTGTGATGGTCCGCTTTGCATCGGGGGTCTTCTGACCGTTGAGGGACACCTCGCTGCCGGCCGAGTTGATCGCGATTCCATCGTCGATGAAGCATTCAGGCGCGTCCGCTCCGCCATCGACAACCTTGATGATCTCGAGACCGAACGTCCTGGCGAATGCCATATCACGCTCGTCGTGTCCCGGGACGGCCATGATGGCGCCGGTTCCGTATCCCATCAGAACGTAGTCGGCGATCCAGACGGGAATGTCCTTCCCGGTCGCTGGATTGACCGCATAGGCGCCGGTGAAAACCCCAGTCTTGTCCTTCTCGGTGCCCCGCTCCAATTCGCTCTTCAACGCAGTTGCCTTGCGATATTCGGCCACCTGCTCACGCATCGCCGGAGAAGTGATCGCATCGACCAGCGGATGCTCCGGAGCCAGAACCATGTAGGTGGCACCGAAGAGCGTGTCCGGACGGGTCGTGAATACTCTGAGAGATTCCTGGATCCCCTTGATCGTAAACCGGATCTCCGCTCCCTCTGAGCGTCCGATCCAATTTCGTTGCTGCTCCAGCGTGGACGTTGGCCAATCAAGGTCCTTCGCATCCTCCAGCAGGCGTTCCGCATAGGCGGTAATCCGCATCATCCACTGCTTCATGGGACGGCGTTCGACTGTGTATCCTTTTTCCGTCCATTCGGCGACCTCCTCGTTCGCCAACACGGTCCCAAGCGCTTCGCACCAGTTCACGGGGATCTCCGCGAGGTAGGCGAGCCGATACTCGGCCAAGACATCGTGTTGCTGTTTGGCTGTCATCGCATTCCATTCCTCGGCCGTGAACGACCGTTCGCCAGCAAGCTGCGATGTGCCCGATGTCTCAAACTCCCGGCGAAGCGTTTCGATCGGACGGGCTCTTCGCGCACGCGCGTCGTACCACGCATTGTAGATCTGCATGAAGATCCACTGCGTCCACTTGTAGTAGCCGGGATCGGTCGTGTTGACTT
>JBFYQI010000264.1:0-8105 GCA_041302875.1 Ignavibacteria bacterium | reverse complement strand
GATCTGCATGAAGATCCACTGCGTCCACTTGTAGTAGCCGGGATCGGTCGTGTTGACTTCACGTTGCCAGTCGTAGCTCAATCCCAGCATTTTGATCTGTCGCCGGAAGGTGTCGATATTCCGTTCGGTGGTAATGCGGGGATGGATGTTCGTCTGCATCGCGTACCGTTCTGCGGGAAGCCCGAACGCATCCCAGCCCATCGGATGCAGAACGGAATATCCGCGCATGCGTTTGTATCGGCACAGGATGTCCGTTGCCGTATAGCCTTCCGGGTGGCCGACGTGAAGGCCGGCTCCGGACGGATACGGAAACATGTCGAGGACGTAGAGCTTCTGACGCGTTTCGTCGTCGTGAACGCGAAACGTCTGCTGTTCATCCCAATACGCCTGCCACTTCTGCTCAACCGCGAGAAAATCGTATTTCATCGAATGATTATCCTTGGAAACGAGGGCAATGTAGCAAAACAGTGCGGTTTTATCAACGCGGTTCCGACCCGATACGCTTCTTCAAGACGAGCATTGTCAGGTCGTCTGACTGCGGTTCCTCACCGGTGTGTTTGAGGACTGCCGATCGGATCTCGGCGAGGATCTCAGACGCGGTTCTTTTTGATGAGCGGATGAGCGTTTCGATCAACTGTTCCTCGCCGAATTCCTCGGCTTTCTCGTTCATCGCTTCGCTCACACCGTCTGTAAACAGCAGAAGCACATCTCCTTCCCCGAGCGTCACGGTCGCGTCGCGATAGGGGGAGGTCGTACTGAACACCCCAAGCAACAATCCCCCTTCGTCGAGCCTCTCGATCGTCCCATTTGCCCGAAGAAGGATAGGCGGATTGTGGCCCGCGTTGACGTACTGGAGCGTTCGCCCATCTTGGCTCAGCACGCCCCAGAAGAATGTGATGAACCGCCCCCCTCCTTTCGTGTTGCCATAGGTCAGATCATTGATGCGACCCGTCGTCTCGGGGAGGGAGTGACAATCGGGAGCAAGCGCACGAAGCGCAGCCTGCACGCTCGCCATGAGCAGTGCGGCAGGCGTCCCCTTCCCGGAGACGTCTCCGATGGCGAGAACCACCGAAGCGTCCCTTCGCGTCATCATGTCGTAGTAATCACCCCCCACCGCCTTCGACGGCACGTTGACCGCCGCGGCATCGATCGCCGACATGACAGGCAATGCGTCGGGGAGCAACCCCTGCTGGATCTCGCGCGCGATCAGAAGTTCGTCTTCCAGCTTCTGCCGCTCGATCCCCTCTTTAAAAAGCCGTGCGTTCTCGATCGACGTGATCGCAAGGTTGCCGAGCGAGAACAAGAATTCGAAATCCTCCGCGGAGTACGTACCGCCCCGCAACCGTTCTCCCAACAGGATCACTCCTTTCGAAACGCTTTGCAGGCGCATTGGAACGACCGCCTCGATCCCCGATTGCATGAGCTTGGCCGCAATGAGCCGCGTTGGACGTTGACGGAACATCTCCCGCACGGCCATGGTACGCGTGAGACTGCAAAGAGGATCGAGCGCTTCCAAAAGGTCCGACGAGGATGTCAGGCGCGACGCGACGATCACCGGTTGATCGTTCTCCCGCAAACAGATGGCGTACTGTTTCGCTCCGATTTGTCCCAGCAAGGCGAACGTCAGGAGCCGGACGACGCGATCCTGATCGAGACCGATATTGAATTCCTTGCTCAGATCGAACAGCGTGTTGAGTTCCTGGATCTTTCGGTCGAGTTTGCGGTTCGCATCGCGCACCTGGTCGATGATGAGCGCTTTCTCGATCGCGGCGCCCGACAGGTCAACCAACGAGTGAAGCAGTCTCTTCTCCACAAGCGAGTAGGGTTTCTTGCTCAGCCTGGGACCAAGCCCGATGAACCCCACGACCGCCCCATGACTGCTGATGGGGATGACCAGTTGCAGCGCCGTTGCACGCGCCAATTCTGCCAGCGGTCCCTTGTTCAATTCACGAACGCCCTTCACCGTGCGTGGCGGCCGAATCACGGCGAGTTGTTTGAAGGGGACAGGAACGTCGATCCCCTTCGCGGTGATGAGATCGAAAAGGTCATCACCTCGACGCAGCAACACCAGTCCCTTCGACACCAGCATCTTCCCCATCAGCGTGCGAAGCACGGTGTTCAGAATGAAGTCGAGGTCGAGGGACGAATTGACGATGGTGCTGAATTCGAACAGCGGGATGAGGTCGGAGAGTTCACGTCCGTTTGAGCGGCTTCGGACGGTTGCGCGCGGAAGCGCCATGATCACCTCGAAGGTGAGGCGGGAAGGAACTTGACAAGCCGAACGTGATTCCGCTGGCCCGGCTGGAATTGATATTCCACTGTGTCCATCAGTTTCTTCATCAGATACACGCCGAGGCCGCCGCGGCGATAATGGGTGAGATGTTCTTTCAGATCGGGATTGCGCAATGCGGCCGGATCGAATGACCGACCGTCGTCGGAGATGATGACCTCGAACTCCCGCCCCTGACGTCCGACCGAGATCTCGATCTGCTTGTCGGAAGCGAACCGGTAGGCATGCTTGATGATGTTCGTGCATGCTTCATCTACGGCGAGCACGATGTTGGCCACTTCGTCTTCGGGGAATCCGTGCGTGCGGGCCTGGCCCGCGACAAACTCCCGGATGTCGGAAAGGCTTTCCGTGTTGCTCGAGACGATCTTCGATATGGTTTTCGATGTACTGCTCATGGCTGATACGAACGGGGCTGCAGCACTCCCTCAATGCTTGGTCGTATTCTGGAACTTCGAGATCGCCTCCGACTCATCCTTGTAGATCTCGTACAGGATCGGGAAGCCAAGCAGGTCGAAGACGTTGTATACCTTCGGCGTCATGTTCGTCAACTTGATGTCGCCGTTATTCTTGCGTACGTCCTCGATGTACGCCATGAACACACCGAGACCCGCACTGCTGATGTACGAGAGATCCCGGCAATTGACCACGATGTTGAATTTCTTTGCTCCTAGGAGGCGCTGAAACGCATTCTCCAGGTCGGTCGCCGTATGCGCGTCCAAGTATCCTCTCAGATCAAGGATGCTGACGCCCTCTCCGGGGCGTTCCTGGACTTTGAATTCAGTCATGGTGGTTTGCTCCTTCCTGTCGCATCATGAGATCACCCGGGACTTCTCCTCTGCACGCGCCAGCCACTTGATGACGACAAGAGTCATGTCGTCGGTATACGCAGAATTCTCCAAAAAGGTGCGGATTTCCTGAAGAATTCCATCCTTGATGCCGGCAGCGTCTTTCGTCTTGTGGCGATGAACAGCGTCGACCAATCGGTCGTACCCGAATTCTTCATCGCGGGCGTTGCGTGCCTCGGTCACTCCATCGGTGTAGAAAACGCAAACATCCTGCGTCATCAGTCGGATCACGCGTTCCTCGGTGGATTGGGCGAACAACCGGCCCTCGGTGAGGCCGAGACCGAGTCCGTTGGGGCGAATCAGTTCAGTGCCCTTCGCGGAAGCATGGACAACCGGACAATGTCCGGCACGCGCCATCACAAGATCGCCATTCTTGGTGTCCAGAACAGCGTACACGACACTAATAAATGCATTCTTCTCCAAACTTTCCAGCAATGCGCGATTGGCTTTAACAAGCAGTTCACGAGGGGAGGGATCAAGCCGGACCAGCGATAGAAAGATCCCCTTGAGGACCGCCATGTAGAAGGCTGCTGACACTCCTTTGCCGGAGACATCTGCCACGACGAGCCCGTATCGTCCATCAGATAGCTCGAACACATCGTAGTAGTCCCCGCCAACCTCGGCAGACGATTCGGATACGGCCGCGAACTCGACACCCGGCAACGACGGCATGGTCTGCGGAAGAAGGCGTTTCTGCATCCGCTGCGCCAGCATCATCTCCTGCTCGAGGCGCTCGCGTTCCAGCGATCGGAGGAAGAGCCGTGCATTCTCGATCGTGATCGAGGCATAATCAGAGAATCCGGTCAACACATCGATGTCATCCTGGTCGAACCCCTGCTCCGCTCGTTTCGTTGCATGAAGGATCCCGACCAAGGCACCATGCGACACCAGCGGGATGCTCAGCAGCGCAAGCTTGGGAACTCCGAGTTCTCGCAAACTCTTTGTGCGCCGGTCTTCCCACAGATCCTCGATCAAGGAGTACTTCCCTGATTCACGCACGGTCTTGCGAAGCGCGGTCAGTACATTCGCCTCAAAGAGATCGATCTCCTGCTGTGATGCGTGCTGGCGCGCCACGACCCGAAGACCGTTCACTCCGGTTCCGGGTTGTTCATACAACTCCAGCCATGCGCTCCGTGCTCCTGACACTTCCGTCGCCATATGTGTAACCGTCTCCACGAGGTGCTCGAAATCGAACACCTGCGTTACCAGTCTTCCAAGATTGTGGAGCGAATTCAGTTCCGACTGTTTCCGCTCGAACACCTCCGCCGTCGGAAGGTGGAATAGCGTGGATACGAAGGCCATTCCGGCGTAGAAAGTGGCGAAGAGGCATGTGATCTGCACAAAAGCGTGGATCGGAGGACTGAAACCGAGCATTGCCCTTTGACTGTCTGATCGCTGGGCGAGCAAGACATCCAGGATCGTCAGGACGACGAACAGGAGGAATGCGTAAACCAGTGCGTAGATCTTTTCGCGGCGCGACAGGTAGACGATCCAGCTCTGCCGGAATGCGTTCACCACGGCAAGGATCACTGCGATCGTGAATGACAGATACGTGAGAATTCCTCCGGCGGGAGGGATGAACGGCATGCTGAGCAGAACCGTTGTTCCGAGCGCGCCAAGGAAGAGCAAGAAGTTTCGACGGACGCCTCGCGTCCGCTTGTGAAGCACCATCGACCGCAGACGCTGCAATGTCACAATGGCAACGACCGTGACAAGAATGCCGACGATATACGTCCCCAAGAGATGAATCGCCACGTACCGCACGCTTGTTTCTTGTCCCTCCTCACCGCCGAACAGCGACGTAACCGTCATGAAGATGATGGCGGCGAGCACTGCGGCGTAGAACAACAGGAGCCTGCCCAATTCCTTCGGGACATTGTGCTTGGTCCGGTCTTCCGCCGATCCGAGCGCGATGCCGATCGAGGCGAACGATGCCAGGAGCGCCAGCTCGCGAACCGTCCCCAATCCACTGATCCCCAGGTCCACCGTCATGCGCACGATATCCAAGGCGAATACCAGTGGCAGGACAATCACCGGGATGAGGATCAGAAGTATGCGTTTCAGGCGGGGCATGTGCAGGGATCAGGACCGGGAATACAGCGGTGCACCTTAAGCGACCGATACCTTGGACGCGCGGGACGAGAATTCTGAATGGGTTTTGTGCTCATGACGATCGGTACCGTCACTGTCTTACGAGAAAACCGTATCAGTCGTTGCGCAAAAGCAAGAACGCCGCCAGACCGTGGAGAATCATTCATGATCCGGGCTGGCGGCGGGACGTCGGCGCGCGTGATACGTCAGGAACCGAACTGCGCGATGAAGCGGTCCGCATCGCGTGCAGCTTGCGACGACGGGAATTCCTTCTTCAGAGTCTTGAGGAGTTCGACCGCCTTCTCGCGCTGGCCGGCAGCCGCGAAATTCGCTGCGGCGCGCGAAAGATTATCCGGCGCCTGGACGGGAGACATGTTCTTCGAGGCGGCCTTCTCGAACCACGACGCCGCTTCCTCGAACTTCCCTCGAGCTTCTTCGCATCCACCCAACCCGGCGAGCGCCGCGGCGGAGATGAATTTGTCTGAGACATCCACGTCGTCGAATGTCGCGGCCGCCTTGTCATAATCGCCGAGGGCATAATACGCATTCGCGAGATAGAAGGTGGCCAGCTCGCCCGCGTCGGTTGAGCCGTCCTCATCGACGATCGCTTTGAGTCCCTGAATGCCGGGCGGGACTCCGTTGATGGCTTGATCGAACTTCCCTTCGTCATAGAACGGGATGATCTTGGCCAACTTCGTCGTCGTCTCCTGGTTCTTCTCCGTCTGTCCCATGACGTACAGGAAGACGGCGACCAACAGAACAATCGGAATTGCCGCGATGTACACGGCGAGCCGCTTGTTCTGATCAAGCCAGGCACGAGCTTCGAAATAAGTTGTTACGAGTTTGTCTTCTTTGATCTCGCGTTTCTTGATCTTCTTTTGTGCGGTAAGCATGGGACCCTATGGTTGTTCAATGTTGGTGCGCCCGAGGCGATTCGAACGCCTGACCTACAGCTCCGGAGGCTGTCGCTCTATCCAGCTGAGCTACGGGCGCGTCAGCGCACGAAGCGAAGTCCCGTGATTCATGCGGGGCTGAGCTACGGGCGCAGAGAAAGTGGTTAGTGAGGAAGCGGGGAAGTGAGGAAAGCAAAAGAGTTCCTGAATTCGCTTCCTGCATTGTCCTTAGATTGTTAAGATATTGAGTTTTCTTGAGATTATCAAAGGGCTGAGGGTGCGGGGAGGCGTAGGATGTTCTGCAACGCAGACAGCACGTGCTCCGGCGTGATGCGGAGCATGCAGTCGAAGGTTTTGATGGGGCAGGTGTTGGAACCGTGAATCGAGCAGGGACGGCAAGGCAAGTCCTTGACCTCAACGACGACATCGTGCGGACCCAGGGGAGCAAATCCGATCGCGGGGACCGTGGCGCCGAAGATCGCCACCACGGGCGTTCCCACGGCGACCGCCAGATGCATTGGTGCACTGTCGTTCGAAATCAACGCTCGGCAACCCTTGAGCAAGGCCGCAGTCTGACGAAGCGTGAGTCGACCGGCGAGTGTCTGCACGCGCGCGGAAGCAGCTGCTTCGCTGATCCATGCGCAGAGCTCTTCGTCCTCTGTCCCACCCAGGAGCACGACATCCATCTCCTCCGCGACCAACAATCCAACCAAATGGAGGAACGATTCTTTCGGCCATCGTTTTGTTTTCCATACCGTCCCCGGGGCGATCGCGATGCGCGTTCGCGTGGGGTCCTGCAACTCCGGATACATCGATCTCACATGCGTCGTGTCGGCCTCGCTTGGATAGAGGCGTGGGAGTTCACGCTCTGGAACGCGATGAAGCAACGGTTCCGCCAAAGCGAGGGTCCGGTCGACTTCGTGCATTTCCTTCCGGTAGCGGATCGTGTCCGTCCAGCACCAGGAGCCTGCGCTTATGTCATACCCGATCCGACGCGGGATCCCGCTCAGGCGGATGATGAGGGCGCTCCGAATCGAGCGGTGCGGCACGACTGCGACGTCATAATGCTCCTTCCGAAGCCGTCCGATCAAGCGCAAGAGCGCGCCTCCTCCCCGCTCATGACCTCGCTTGTCATAGGGGATGACATTCGTGATCGCAGGATGATGTCGGAGGAGATCAGCGGCGCGGGGTATCGTGACCCCATCGATCCTCGCACTCGGGAATCGCGCTCGGAGCACCTGGAATAACGGGAGGGTCAGGACCACATCACCGATGAAGGCGGTCTGGAACACCAGAATGCGCTTCGGATCCGACGGTGCGTTCATGTGCGGCCTGCGACTTCAGGGCGGTCGGGCACGTGCTTCCAGCGTTTGTGCATCCACATCCATTGTTCCGGATGCTCGCGGATCAGCGCTTCCGTCAGGCGAACATGCCGCCGCGTCAACTCATGCACGTTCGCTTCCGAGTATTCCTTCAGATCGTCCGCAGGTACTTCTTCCAGGCGCATACGGTATGTTCCGTCGGGCTGTGCAACGGCAAGTCCGACCACGATCGCCGAATTTGTTCGGAGCGCGAAGACCGCCGGACCGCCGAATGTGGGGACAAGACGACCGAAGAATTCCACCGGATAGCTCTCCTTCGATGCCGCCTGGTCGGCTGCCATCACGACCAATCCTCCCTCTTGGAGAACCTTCAGCACCTCGCGAACCGCGTGCATTGGGACGATCACGGCCCCATATTTCTGCCTATACCCTGTGATGACCCGATCGACCAGCGCATTCGATTGCTTTTTGGCAATCACGTGGGTCTTTCGCTCCGCAGCGAGCGTGATCGCTTGCGCCGCAAGTTCCCAGCTTCCGAAATGCGCCGTCACCAGGACCGCACCGACATTCCGTCGACGGAGATCCGCGAGTACCTCCGGGTTCTCAAGGACGATCATCCTTCGAATGTCGTCAGCATCCAGCGAGGGATACGCCATCAGTTCAA
>JBFYQI010000263.1:0-4441 GCA_041302875.1 Ignavibacteria bacterium | reverse complement strand
GGCGGTGCAGGAGGGATTTGAAGCCGGAGTGCTCCATCGCCGTCCCAGCATCGTCAATCTGCAATGCGACATCGACCACCCGACGCAATCGCTCGCCGACTTGCTTCATTTGAAGAAGCATTTCGGATCGCTGGAGAAGCTGCGCGGAAAGAAGATCGCAATGACCTGGGCATACTCGCCCAGCTACGGCAAGCCGCTCTCCGTCCCGCAGGGAATCATCGGACTGATGACGCGATTCGGCATGCACGTGACGCTCGCGCATCCAAAGGGATACGGGTTGATCCCGGAAACGGTCGCATTGGCGGAAGCGAATGCGAGAACGAGCAAGGGAAGCTTCACGATCGCAGATAGCATGGAAGAGGCGTTCGTAAATGCGGATGTCGTATATCCGAAATCCTGGGCGCCGTTTCAGGTAATGCAGCGGCGGACCGAATTGCTGAAGAAGAATGACCGGAACGGACTGCTCGAGTTGGAAAAGGAGTGTCTCGCGAACAATGCGCAGTTCAAGAACTGGGAATGCGATGACGCGAAAATGAAACTGACCAACGGAGGGAAAGCACTGTATATGCACTGTCTGCCCGCAGATATCTCGGGTGTCAGTTGCGTCCAGGGAGAAGTGTCCAAAGAGGTGTTCGAGCGATATCGTCTGGCCACGTATGCTGAAGCAGGAAACAAACCATTCGTCATTGCTGCGATCATTTTCCTCGCGCGAATCAGCAATGCGCGGAAGGTGTTGGAAAAGATCGTGAAGTCCAAACGGCACTGACGAAGACCATCTACGGAGTATGCATGTCTCAGATCATCAAACAGCTTCATCCTGATATCATACAAAAGACAGCTCATCGATGTCGTGAACGTGGCATCATGATTCCGACCTTCGCCCAGATGCAGGATCCGGCAACGATCCCAGCCAAGATCCGCGAACGTTTGCCGAAGGTCGGCCTCTGGGACGTCGATCCCATCAATCTCTTTCGTATCACGTGGAAGAACGACATCACGACGGGATTGTTTGGCGGAGTGAACTATGTGGAGATTCCACGCGCGCTGACCGGTGTTCGTGCACGCGTCATCGGGCTTGTGGGGAAGTACTTTCCCACCGGGGCACACAAGGTCGGCGCGGCATTCGGCTGTCTCGTCCCCCGGCTCGTGAGCGGCGAATTCGATCCGTCGCGACACAAAGCTGTCTGGCCATCGACGGGGAACTATTGCCGCGGAGGCGCGTTCGATTGCGCATTGCTCGGATGCACGGCAGTGGCGATCCTCCCGGAGGAGATGTCGAAGGAGAGTTTCACTTGGCTGCGCGAGATCGGCGCGGAGGTGATCGCGACTCCGGGATGCGAATCGAATGTGAAGGAGATCTACGACAAATGCTGGGAATTGCGAGAGGATCCGCTCAACATCATCTTCAATCAATTTGACGAGTTCGGGAATGCGATCTGGCATTATCAGGTGACGGGCCCCGCGATCGAAGAAGTGTTGCAGATCCTTCCCGAGGGGAATCTGCGCGCCGCGGCGTACATCTCCGCAACCGGTTCGGCGGGAACGATCGCTGCGGGGGACTTCCTCAAGAAGCATCATCCTTCGCTGAAGATCGTCGCATCGGAAGCGTTGCAATGTCCGACGCTTCTCATGAATGGCTTTGGCGGTCACCGGATCGAAGGGATCGGAGACAAGCATGTTCCATGGATCCACAACGTCCGCAACACTGACGCCGTCGCGGCGATCGACGACGAAGATTGTATGCGCATTCTCCGGCTCTTCAACGAAAAGGAGGGAAGCGCATACCTGAGTTTGCTCGGATTGACCGACGAGCAACGAAATCAGTTACCACTGTTGGGGATCTCGAGCATCTCGAATTTGCTGGCGGCGATCAAGACGGCGAAGTACTATGAGTATGATGAACGGGACGTCATCTTCACCGTGTTCACGGATTCGGTCGAGCTGTATCATTCCCGCGTGCAGGAACTCCGCGAAGATCGTGGCGCGTATTCACTGCTGGACGCAAGTCGCGACCATGCCGGACCCCTTGCGCATCAGGGAGTGGAATATTTCAAGGAATTGAACTACACGGAGAAGAAGGCGATTCACAACCTCAAGTATTACACGTGGATCGAGCAACAGGGGAAGACGAGCGAGGAGCTTGTCGCACAGTGGCAGCCTGAGTACTGGACGCAGTTGTTCGAAGAAGAAGTAGTGGAATTCGATCGGCTGATCGGCGACTTCAACGCGTTGGCAGGATGAACAACGGAGGAACGATGTACACGAAGATTCTCAAAGCAGCACAGGACAACGAGCGAAGCGTCGCGAAATTCCTCCGCGATCTGATCGCCATCAAGTCGCTGAGTTCGCAGGAAGAACAGGTGATCCACCGCATCAAGCGCGAGATGGAAGAATGCGGATTCGACGAAGTGACCATCGATCCGATGGGAAACATCCTTGGCCGCATCGGCAATGGCAAGCGTATCATCGTGTTGGACGCTCATGTCGATACTGTTGATGTCGGCAATCCTGAGAACTGGACCGTTGATCCGTTCCAGGGTTCGGAGAAGGACGGCATCATCTACGGACGCGGTGCCTGCGATATGAAGGGGGCACTCGCATCCATTGTCCATGGCGGGAAGCTCATCAAGCAGTTGGGATTGCAGGATGACTTCACGCTCTACGTCGTCGGAAGCGTACAAGAAGAGGACTGCGACGGTCTCTGTTGGCAATACATCATCAACGAGGACAAACTGCGGCCGGAATTGGTTGTCATCGCAGAGCCGACGAACCTTGCGCTCTATCGGGGTCATCGAGGCCGCATGGAGATCGAGGTGCGTACGAAGGGAATCTCATGTCACGGCTCGGCGCCGGAGCGGGGAGTCAATGCCGTCTACAAGATGGCTCCGATCGTCCAGGAGATCGAACAACTGAACGAACGATTGACAGGCGAACCGTTCCTGGGCAAAGGAACGGTGACGATCGCGGAGATCCGATCCACTTCTCCCTCGTTGTGCGCAGTCGCGGATTCCGCGGCGATCCATCTGGACAGAAGACTCGCAGCGACAGACACGATGGAATCAGCGGTGCAAGAGATCCGGGCTCTCCCGTCTGTGAAGCAGGGTGAGGCGGAGGTTGTGGTCTTGGATTACGCGGTGCCGAGCTGGCGAGGACTCGTCTATCCTACAAAGAAGTACTATCCCACCTGGCTTCTTCCGGAGAACCATCCGGCGCTTGCAAGCGGCGTGACGGCGTATCAGCAGTTGTTCGGAAGCGCTCCTGCAATCGGTCGATGGGTCTTCAGTACAAACGGCGTCGCGGTCATGGGGATGCACGGCATTCCCTGCATCGGCTTCGGACCGGGGAACGAGGTCTACGCACACATGGCGACAGAGCACATCCCGGTTGAGCACTTGGTGAAGGCAAGTGCCTGGTATGCGTGGTTCCCGTTCGTCTATTGCGGTCATGCTCACTGACCCATGGCCAACGTCTTTCCAGAGGCACTTTCAGCTCTCGAAAACGGAGCACCCCTTGCGCTGGCAACGGTGATCTCGGCATCCGGGTCGACTCCGCTTCCGGCAGGAGCGCATCTACTGGTGTTGCAAGGCGAGCGCGAACATGTCGGTTCCGTTGGCGGCGGTGCTACGGAACTCGCGACGATCGCTGAGGCTAAGCGGTTGCTTGCATGCGGAAGCGGATCGGTGCTTCTTGATTCCCGTTCGTTGAATCAAACGCCCGAAGAGGCGATGGGTTGTGGCGGCCGAGTAGAAGTGCTCGTCGAGATCGTCTCCCCAGAAGAAGCCGGGTTCGTGCGACACATTGTCGAGACTCACGCACAAGGAAAGACTTGCGTCCTCATGCGGCGATGCGATTGCGATGGGCGCGTTGCCGAACGGATCGTTCTTCGAGACCTCACCGAGCGCGCGAAGATGGCGGACCAACTCGCGGCATTCTGCGCTTCGCAGTCGTTTGATATCGTTCGCGTGACGCAGGTTCTCCAGCGTTGCATCAAGAATGAGAGCGCGGAAAGCGTGCCAGGAGATCGGGGAACGCTGGCGGTTGAGGTGTTGTCTCCGCCGAGAAGACTCGTCATCTTTGGCGCGGGGCATGTTGGCCGGCACACGGGAAGGATTGCCGCATATGCGGGATTCGAGACTCGGGTTGTCGATCCTCGGACGGAGTTGCTGCAAGGTGAAATACCTGCATCCGGCGTTGTACTCATTCCGTCGGAATATGCGAATTGGTTCGAGCAGAACGAAGTAACCGCGACCGATTCACTGATAATCGTGACGCCGAAGCATGATCAGGATGAAGTCGTGCTCGCGGCAGCGCTTCGGACACGTGCGGGATACATCGGGATGATCGGCAGTACGCGGAAGGTCGAGGCATGCTTTCGCAATTTGAGAGTGCGCGGCATCGATGCTGAGGAATTCGCGCGCGTTCATGCGCCCATCGGGCTGGA
>JBFYQI010000247.1:0-3027 GCA_041302875.1 Ignavibacteria bacterium | reverse complement strand
GCGACCTCCCCCGACCCGTCCCAACGGATCGAGACCCGGGCGGATCTGCTCTGAATGTTCTCATCCGCTCTCAACAATGGAACCTCCACGATCCGTCCCCCCTCCGGCGTGAGAAGAAGCGCAGGCCGGTCCGAACAATCTGCCGAAAGCCTCCCGAACGGCAAGGTGCGGCTTGTGCACTCCAGCCACAGCGTGTCCGGTGTGAGAGGCAAACAGACGACCATGTGATTGAATTGCGCACTCGGAAATTCCGTGATCATCGGCCGCGGCCGTGACCCGGAATAGATCGCGGCGGGGTACGCCGTCATGCCGGCCGCCTTGAGTATGGCGACCATGTAATTGGAAAGCGCCTTGCAGTCTCCGTATTTGCGTTCGCTCACGTAGGCCGCATCCAACGGCTGCCAGCCGCCAATGCCAAGCTGGATGCTGACGTAGCGCATCTCGGATTGCAGCTGCCGGTACAATGCGGCGGCGCGGGCGCGTGGTTCCGCGATGCCGTCGACAAGTCGTTGAACGAGTCTGATGCGCTCGGCCGGAAGGGCGTCGCGACCCGTCCGCAACGATTCTACCCAGCGGCCAAAATCCTCCCACGTGTCCATCCGTCCACGGCGCTTCTCCATTTCAAACTCCGTCGGAGCGATGCGCACAATGGGAGAAACATCCTCAAGATGACCGACGACATCGGAGGGGATGCGGGGAAGCCCGGAGACCTTCCATCGCCGCACGATCCGGTCATCATCCGCCGTCAGTTCGGGCCGCAGAGAATCGCGATTGCACCAGAACCGAAGACCGGCATCCTCCGGGGCATCGACGGTGAACTCCGCCTGCTCGACCGCATCCTCCGTGGGCTGAGCGATCCAGGCCGGCCACTGGAGAGAACCCCGATACTCCACTTCGTATTCGTACTCGACGGTGTATGGATAGCGGTCATGACTGAGCGTGGCAATGCGCACACGGTCGTCCTCGAAGAGCGAATAATCGCTGATCGCGCTGTAGTCGCGGATGTCCTTCTCCTCGAGTGTGCGGAGTTGCCGTCCTTCGGCATCGTACACCGCGCCATCCAATTCCTCCAGCGTGTGAAACTTGTCATAGAGCTGATAGAACTCCCCCCACGACCTTCCCCGGCTGGAGAAGATCGTCACTGCGCGGCGCACGGTATGCGTTGCGCGGGAGATGTTCTTGACGCGGAACGTTTGCGTCCATGTGCGAACGACCGCGGCGGCATCGCGTCGGAGCGAGTCAGGAATTCGTGCGACCGCATACGGGCGTTCGTCGCTCCGAGACACTGCGGTGCAAACGAGGAGAGCACACACGGCGTGGCCGATGCGCATCATGTCCCCTTCTTCGTCGTGCGCGTCTTTGGTGCGGGGGGTGGAGTAGCCTGCGGAGGCGGAGGCGGGATGCGGCTCGCGGTGAATTGTTCCGCCTGCGTGCTGACCATGTTCCCCATGAAGGCCCGGATCTCGCGATACCCGCGCGGGTCGAATTTCGTCTGGCTCACTTCATACCGGGAGGAGGATTGAACCAGCGTTCCGCTCACCTGGAACATCCGCTTGTACCGCATCTGATCACGCGCGACGTCGAATACCCGGTTGTCGAGCGTGTCTTCGACGCGAAATGCTGCGGGCATCGTCAAGGTCGTGACCACCGAATGATCGGTCAGGTACGGAAAATCGAGCGGGAAGTCTCGTCGTTCCAGGCGGAGGGGATTGCTCCGTTGGCGATTGACGAGCATGGGCGTGACGTACAGCTTGTCGCCGGCTGAGACGATATCGGTCAGATTCGAGACCCGCGCGCGCAGACGGATCGGATCGCCGTCGTTATCCATCCCCGTGATGGTGACAGAATCGATCTGTGCATCTTCCTCGTTGAGGCCGAGGAACGCCCGGGCGACTTCCTTCGTCTTTGTTTCGTCGGTTTTGAGCCTGCGGCGAAAATCGAGAGCGGCATAGTCGTGATAGCTCGCGGTCACCCAGCCATCGCTCGATCCATCGTCGCGGATGTCGACCGCAACCATCGTCTTTCGCGTATCAAGCCGGTCCGTGCGCAGAGAGAGCCATTCCGGCGCTCCGGGTTTGATGACCAGCGCCTCCGCACCCAGGACGTTCACGGGGAGCAATTCCATCGGGCGGAGTTCGTCGGTGGGATCGACGACCAGCGTCGCGGGTCCGGCCTGAACGCGGGCCAGCACGCGATTGAACTGCGCGTAGAGCGGATATTCCTTGAGGATGGCGCCGTTGTTGCGCGTACTGGTGATCGCGGCATCGGCGGAGATGCCGAGGGCGCGGAGCAGGGAGATGAACGTGAAGGTGATCTCCGCCGAGGTTCCCTTGCGCGATTCGAGCACGTCGTTCACATCCTGTTCCGTTCGCGTCGTGTACGAGGTCACGGTGAAACCTTTGCGGATCCAATCATAGATCGTGCGCACGCGCTGCATCGGATCCGTGATATCCTTCGTCTGTGCTTCCGCCGCTTCGCGGATGTTCCGCGTGACGTCGATACGGTCGCCGAACGTGCGGCTATCCGACAGCTCCTCGACAAGCGTTTTCCAATCCGTCAGAATGCGTCGCACGCCGCCGCTGCTGTATGCATATCCGGCAAGCTGCACATCGACGCGATTCAGATAATCTTTTGTCGATGTCATGTACGGCTCGTCTCGGATCGCGGGGGCATTTCGGACCGCCCATCGTTGTTGCCAGTACTTCCCGCCGGCGCCGCCGTAGATCCCTCCCGCATTTCCGGGGAGGTTGAGCAGCACCTCGTTGGACTCACTGATTGCGAACGGGTGGAAGCCCCTCTTGACGATGGCATACGATACCGTCCGCGGATACGTCATGCGGTACTCGCTCCAGAGCACCGGCTCGCTTGTCTGGAACGTCCAGTCGCGCATGAGATACCAGCTCTGTGCGATGATGCGGTACCGATACTCGATCACACAACCGGGCTCCAATGCCGGCAGCGTGAAGCGATAGCGAACGAGGTTGTTGGAAAGTTTCTCCTCGAAGATGTCGTCCTCGTCCAGTTCAT
>JBFYQI010000245.1:0-3013 GCA_041302875.1 Ignavibacteria bacterium | reverse complement strand
ATGAACTGGACGAGGACGACATCTTCGAGGAGAAACTTTCCAACAACCTCGTTCGCTATCGCTTCACGCTGCCGGCATTGGAGCCCGGTTGTGTGATCGAGTATCGGTACCGCATCATCGCGCAGAGCTGGTATCTCATGCGCGACTGGACGTTCCAGACAAGCGAGCCGGTGCTCTGGAGCGAGTACCGCATGTTGTATCCACGAACGGTCGCGTATGCCATCGTCAAGCGGGGCTTCCACCCGTTCGAGGTCAGTGAGTCGAACGAGGTGCTGCTCAACCTTCCCGGAAACGCGGGAGGGATCTACGGCGGCGCCGGCGGGAAGTACTGGCAACAACGCTGGGCGGTCCGAAATGCCCCCGCGATCCGCGATGAGCCGTACATGACGTCGACAAAAGATTATCTGAATCGCGTGGATGTGCAGCTTGCCGGATATGCACACGGCGGCGGCGTGCAACGCATTCTGACCGATTGGAAAACGCTAGTCGAGGAGCTGTCGGATAGCCGCACCTTCGGCGACCGTATCGACGTCACGCGGAACATTCGCGCAGCGGCGGAAGAACAGACCAAGGATATCACGGATCCGATGCCGCGCGTGCGCGCGATCTATGATTGGATCCGCAAAGGATTCACCGTGACCTCGTACACAACGCGAACGGAGCAGGATGTGAACGATGTGCTCGAATCGCGCAAGGGAACATCAGCCGAGATCACGTTCACCTTCATCTCTCTGCTCCGCGCTCTCGGCCTCTCCGCCGATGCCGCGATCACCAGCACACGAAACAACGGCGCCATCCTCAAGGAGTATCCGCTCTACGCGCAATTCAATCGCGTGCTGGCGCGCGTCCAGGTCGGACCCACGACGCTGGTCCTGGATCCCACCGACGAACTCCGGCCAATGGAACTGCTCCCCGTGAACGTCCTGGGGGCCGAGGCGTTGGTCGTCAAGCCGGAAACGGTCGAGTGGATTTCGCTCCGCACCGACCGGCTCGATACGCGCAAGACGATGGCTGCGGTCGAAATCCGCGACGACGGCTCCAGCGAGGGCTGGGTGACCGCGAGCTATCATGACTATGCCGCACTGGATTTTCGCCGCAAACTCAAAACAGATGAGACGAAGACGAAAGAGATCGTCCGCGACTTCCTCGGCCTCAAGGAAGAGGACGCGGCCGTCGATTCTGTGACCGTCACGGGAATGGAGAACGACAGCGACCCGATCCGCATCCGCGCCCGGGTCTCGAACCTGACGGACATCGTCTCTGCCGGCGACAAGCTCTACATCACCCCCATGCTCGTGAATCGTCTGCGGAGCAATCCCCTCCGCCTCGAGCGACGGGACTTCCCGCTCGACTTTCCGTACCTGACCGATCACTCGGTGGTCACGACCTTGACGATGCCCGCGGGGTTTCGCATCGAAGACACGCTTGGCAATCGGGTATTCGACGTCGCGCGTGATCAGATGCGGTACAAGCGGATGTTCCAGGTGAACGGAACGCTCGTTCAATCCTCCTCCCGGTATGAAATAGGCCAGACGAAGTTCGACCCGCGTGCATACCGCGAGATCCGAGCCTTCATGGGGAACATGGTCAGCACGCAGGCGGAACAATTCACCGCGAGCCGCATCCCGCCTCCGCCGCCGCAGGCCGTTCCACCACCCGCACCACAGACGCGCACGACGAAGAAAGGAACATGATGCGCATCGGCCACGTCTGGTGTATCTTCCTCGTTTGCGCAACGGTCTCTCGGAGCGATGAACGCCCGTATGCGGTCGCACGCATCCCGGACTCCCTGCGCCTTAATGCCGCCGCGGTGGTTCGCACGTGGACGCAGACGTTTCGCGTCAAGAACATTTCCCGCGCAACGCATACGGTCCGCCGCGCGGTGACGATCTTCTCCAGCCGGGGACGGTCGTGGGGGGAGTTCTATCAGCTCTATGACAAGTTTCACACATTAGAGGAGTTGGATGGCGCCGTGTACGACGCCGAAGGACGGCAGCTCCGCACACTGGAGGAGAAGGACATCCGCGATTACAGCGCCATCAGCGATTATTCGCTCTTCGAAGACGACCGTGTGCGGATCGCCACGCTCAACCATGACCGCTATCCATACACCGTTGAGTATGAATACGAAGTGGAGTATCGGGGCTCTCTCCTGTGGCCGGCCTGGATCGCCCAGCCCACGGAGGATGCAGTCGAGCAGGCGGAGTTCATCGTCGACGCCCCCGAGGATGCCGGTGTTCGGTTCTGGTGCAATCGGGATTCTCTGCGCCCCGAGATAACGACGGATGATGACCGGATCGTGCGTCGATGGACGGCTTCATCGCTTCCCCGCATCCCGTCGAACGTCGTCGGCCATCTCGAGGATGTTTCGGCCATTGTGCGCATCGCCCCGACCGAGTTTGAAATGGAGAAACGCCGTGGACGGATGGACACGTGGGAGGAGTTTGGCCGTTGGGTAGAGGCGTTGCGGACCGGGCGCGATGCCCTTCCGGCTGAGCGGTTCAAACTCGTTCAACAGCTTGTCGACGGCATCACGGAACCACGCGCCCGCGCCGCCACATTGTATCGGCATCTGCAGTCCGAGATGCGCTACGTCAGCATCCAGCTTGGCATTGGCGGCTGGCAGCCGTTGGATGCGGCGTACGTGAGTGAACGCAGATACGGCGACTGCAAGGCCCTTTCCAACTTCATGGTCGCGATACTCAAGGCGGGCGGCATGACGGCGTACCCCGCTGCGATCTACTCCGGATCACGGCCGCGGCCGATGATCAAGGAATTCCCGAGTTTGCAGTTCAATCACATGGTCGTCTGCTTGCCCCTCACGCCGGATACCCTCTGGCTCGAGTGCACGAGCCGCACGCTGCCGTTCGGGAGGCTTTCCGCCGATTGCTCGGACCGGCCCGCGTTGCTCCTGACGCCGGAGGGGGGACGGATCGCGCAGGTTCCATTGCTGGCCGCGGTCGAGAACGTTCAGCACCGTTCCGCCACGGTCGAACTCCGAAGGAACGGATCG
>JBFYQI010000195.1:0-3829 GCA_041302875.1 Ignavibacteria bacterium | reverse complement strand
CATCATCGATAAATGCTTGCGGGCTGCGGAAGCGCGCGAGGCGGCACGAAAAGCACGCGACATCGCACGGCGAAAGAACGCCTTCGATTCCGGCGGACTCCCGGGAAAACTCGCCGATTGTTCCATCGAGGATCCAGACCATTGCGAGCTCTACATCGTTGAGGGAGATTCGGCCGGCGGAAGCGCCAAACAGGGACGCGACCGCCGTTTCCAAGCCATCCTCCCGCTGAAGGGAAAGATCCTGAACGTCGAGAAGGCCCGCCTGCACAAGATCCTGGAGAACGAGGAGATCCGGGCGATCTTCACCGCGATCGGCGCAGGCGTCGGCGAGGACTTTGCGCCGGAAAAGGTCCGGTACGGCAAGATCATTCTCATGTGCGACGCGGACGTCGACGGTTCGCATATTCGGACATTGCTGCTCACGCTGTTCTTCCGCTACATGAAAGAACTCATCGAGCTTGGGCATCTGTACATCGCCCAGCCCCCGCTGTACAAGCTGAAGAAGGGAAAGCAAGAGCATTATGCGTTTGATGATGATGAACGCGACGAGCTCCTGAAGCGCATCAAGAGCGAGAAGAAGGGGCGGCCCGAGAAGGAAGAAGAGCCGGTCGACGTTGCCGCGGCGCTCGAAGAAGGGGCGGTCGTCAAAGAAGGAGGCGTCACCATTTCGCGCTTCAAGGGATTGGGCGAGATGAATCCGGAGCAATTGTGGTCCACGACCATGAATCCGGAAACCCGGACGGTCCTTCAGGTGACGATCGAAAACGCCGCCGATGCTGACCGGACGTTCTCCATTTTGATGGGAGACGAGGTCGAACCCCGACGCGACTTCATCGAGAAGAATGCGAAGTATGTGAGAAACCTGGATGTGTAGATGAGCCCGGAGCCAATGAGCCCAGAGCCTGAAAGCAAAGGCATCGAATCTTTGCTCAAGGCTTGTTGCTCAAGGCTCCCTTACTGACCACTGACGACTGATCACTGATAACTGCCTTTCCCATGGCCCATGTAAACGAAAAAATCGTTCCTGTTGATATCGAAGAAGAAATGAAGGGATCGTACATCGATTACTCGATGTCGGTCATTGTCGCGCGCGCGCTGCCGGATGTGCGGGACGGTTTGAAGCCGGTCCATCGGCGCGTGCTGTTCGGCATGCAGGATCTCGGCCTCGCGAGCAACCGTCCCTACAAAAAAAGCGCGCGTATCGTCGGTGAAGTTCTCGGTAAATACCATCCGCATGGCGACATGGCCGTGTACGACACCATGGTCCGCATGGCGCAGGAGTTTTCGATGCGCTACATGCTGGTCGACGGTCAGGGAAATTTCGGTTCGGTCGACGGCGATTCTCCCGCGGCCATGCGCTATACCGAGGCGCGGCTGACGCGGGTTGCAGAAGACATGCTGCGCGACCTTGACAAAGGCACGGTCGACTTCGTTTCCAATTTTGACGATACGCTGAAAGAGCCAAGCGTCCTGCCGGCGCTCGTGCCAAATCTGCTGGTCAACGGAACGAGCGGTATCGCGGTCGGCATGGCCACCAACATCCCGCCGCACAATCTGCGCGAGGTCGTGGACGGCTGTATCGCGTACATCAAGGACAACGGCATCAGCAATGAGAAGCTGATGAAGCTCATCCCCGCACCGGATTTCCCCACCGGGGGCATCATCTACGGCTACGACGGCGTGCGCGAGGCGTACACCAAAGGAAAAGGACGCATCGTGGTCCGCGCCCGCGTAACGATCGAAACGGGCAAGGGAGAGCGTCAGCGCATTGTCGTGAGCGAGCTTCCGTATCAGGTGAACAAGGCCAGCCTCATCGAGAAGATCGCGGACCTCGTGGGCGAGAAGAAGCTTGAGGATATCGCCGACGTGCGCGACGAGTCCGACCGCGACGGGTTGCGCGTGGTCATCGACCTCAAGCGGGAAGCCACTCCCGAGGTCGTGCTGAACAACCTGTACAAGCACACGCAGATGCAGACGACGTTCGGCGTCATCATCCTGGCGCTTGTCGAAGGCCGTCCGCAGATCCTGCAGCTCCGCGATCTCATCCGTCACTTCATCGATCATCGGAATGTCGTCGTCGTTCGACGGACGAAGTTCGAGCTGGATGAAGCCGAAAAGAAGGCGCACATCCTTGAGGGATACATCATTGCGCTGGACAACATCGACGAGGTCATCGCGCTCATCAAGAAGTCGAAGGATGTCGAGAGCGCAAAACTCGGGTTGATGAAGCGGTTCAAGCTGTCCGAGATCCAGGCGAAAGCCATCCTCGACATGCGGTTGCAGAGGCTGACCGGCCTGGAGCGGAAGAAGGTCGAAGAAGAGTACCGCGAGACGATCAAGCTGATCGAGAGGCTGAAAGCCATCCTGAAGAACAAGCAGCTGCAGCTGAAGATCATCGAGGAGGAATTGCAGCAGGTCCGCGAGAAGTTCGGCGACGACCGACGGACGGAGATCGTGTACAAGGCGGAAGAGTTCAGCATCGAAGATATGATCGCCGAAGAAGAGGTCGTCATCACCATCAGTCACAGCGGGTTCATCAAGCGATTCCCAGTCTCCGGATACCGTCGTCAATCTCGCGGCGGCAAGGGGGTCACAGGCGCCGCCACGCGCGAAGACGATTTCATGGAACACATGTTCGTCGCGAGCACGCATGACTACATCCTGATCTTCACAGACAAGGGGCGCGTCTACTGGCTCAAGGTTCACGAGATCCCCGAGGCGGGACGAACGGCCAAAGGAAAGTCGATCAGCACGCTGATCGCGAAGACGCAGGACGAAAACATCGCGTCGTTCATCGCGGTGAAGGAGTTCGATGAAAAGCACTTCGTCTTCATGGTGACGAAAGAAGGATTGGTCAAGAAGGTTCTCTTGTCCGAGTTCGGCAATCCGCGGCGCAGCGGAATCGTGGCGGCCAACCTGAAAGGAAAGGACGTTCTGACCGACGTACGCTTGACCGACGGAACGCAAGACATTGTGATCGGAACACGGAATGGCATCGCGATCCGTTTCCATGAGGACGAGATTCGGCCGATGGGCCGCGCGGCCGCGGGTGTTCGCGGCATCAAACTGAGCAAGACCGACGAGGTCGTCGGCATGGTCAACCTCCGACGCAAGGGAACGAGCATCCTCATTGCGACCGAGCGGGGCTTCGGCAAACGGAGCGAGGAGAAAGAGTACCGCATCAGCCACCGCGGCGGCAAGGGGATCATCACGGTCAAGACGTCGGACAAGGCGGGCAAGATGGTGACGATCAAGGAGGTTGTGAACACAGACGATATTGTGATCGTGACCTCGAACGGTATGGTGATCCGCCAGCATGCATCTGACATTCGGGTGGCGGGCCGGAATACGCAAGGCGTTCGGCTCATTCGGTTGTCCGGTGACGACAGCATCGCAGACGTTGCGGCAGTGGTTGCGGAGGATGAAGAAGAAAAGAGGCTTGCGGAGCACGAGAACGGCACGCGGCCCAAGGCAAAGCCACAGCAGGACGACACACCGGAAACCCCGCCGGCCGAACAGAGCGATCTGTTCGATGACGGGAAAAAAAAAGCCCTGAAAACGGGGAAGACGCCTAAACCGGCACTCAACGTTCAGCCAAAGCGGACCGAGAAGAAGTCACCGGTGAAGAAAAGCAAGGCGGCCCCTGCGCGCACAAAGGCATCCGGGAAAACAAAGGCGAAACCGGCAAAGAAGAAGCGCTGACCAGGCACACGCATGAACTCATCGCGCATTGAACAAGCGGTCGAGATGTTCAACAAGGGATTCAGTTGTTCCCAGTCGATCGTTTCGACATACGGTCCGCACGTCGGCCTTTCCGGGCAAGACGCGC
>JBFYQI010000194.1:0-3031 GCA_041302875.1 Ignavibacteria bacterium | reverse complement strand
AAGATCGTCCAACAGGTGCTCGCGAAGATCCCCGCGGGTCCGGTCCACGCGTCAGCACCGAAGAAGGTGCTTCCTCGCAAGGAGCGCGTGTACACGAAGATGGAAGAACTCATCCACGATTTCATGATCGTGAATTTTGGGATTGAACCACCGGTCGGCGAGGTCTATCATGCCGTTGAGTCCCCAAAGGGCGAACTTGGATTCTATCTCAACAGCAATGGCGACGGTCATCCCTGGCGCCTGAAGATCCGCTCTCCGTCCTTTGTCAACCTGCAGACGCTCCCCATCATGACCAAAGGAGCGATGATCTCCGACGTTGTGGCCATCATCGGAAGCTTGGATCCCGTGATGGGCGAAGCGGACAAATGATCGCTCCCGACCTGAAGAAGAACCGCACCTTATGTTGAGTCAAGAGAACATTCAACGCATCAACGACCTGCGTCAGCGGTATCCGACCTCGCAGGCGCTCATGCTTCCGGCCCTCTGGATCGCGCAGGAGCAGCACGGTTTCCTTTCCGAAGAGACGATGAAGGAAGTGGCCGCGCTCCTCGATGTTCCGTACGGTCACGTTCTGGGCGTGGTCACGTTCTACACCATGCTCCACGCGAAGCCGGTCGGGAAGCATCATATCGAGGTCTGCACGAACATCTCGTGCCTGCTGCGCGGATCGGACAAGGTCCTCGCGCATCTCGAGAAGCGTCTCGGCATTAAGGCAGGGGAGACAACCTCGGACGGCAAATGGACGCTGTCCGAAACGGAATGCATGGGTTCTTGCGGAACGGCGCCGATGTTTGCCGTCGGTGAAGAATACCACGAGAATCTGACCATCGAAAAAGTTGACCGCATCATTGACAGCCTCACATGACCGCGACCACACGACCCTCTGATCCAACGAAGCAGTCCCTCTGGAAGCCGGTCATTCTTCCCGATATTCCGGGGCTTCATGTGATCGACGTCTATCTCCAGAACGGAGGATACTCCGCGCTGAAGAAGGCGCTCGGGATGAAGCCTGAGGATGTCACCGAGGAAGTGAAGAAATCCGGATTACGCGGCCGCGGGGGAGCATGCTTCCCCACAGGGTTGAAGTGGTCCTTCATGCCGAAGCAGTCCGCGAAGCCGAAGTACTTGTGCGTGAACGGAGACGAGTCAGAACCCGGGACGTTCAAGGACCGTCAGATATTTGAGTTCAACCCGCATCTGCTGATCGAGGGAACGTTGATCGCCTGCTACGCGATGGGAATCACTTCGGCGTACATCTACATTCGCGGCGAGTACGGCAAATGGATCAAGATGGTGGAACAGGCTCTCTCTGATGCGTACGCGAAGGGATACGTCGGCCAGAATATTCTCGGTACCGGCTTCTCCACGAATGTGTACGTCCACAAAGGAGCGGGCGCCTACATCTGCGGCGAGGAATCGTCACTGATGAATTCCATCGAAGGGGAACGTGGTTATCCGCGCGTGAAACCCCCCTTCCCTGCGCAAAACGGGTTATGGGGTTGTCCGACGACGATCAACAACGTGGAGACGATCTCCAACGTCCCGGTCATCCTCGACAAAGGATGGGAATGGTATTCGAAGATCGGCATCGCGAAGCATCCGGGTCCGATTCTCGTTGGCGTCAGTGGTCATGTGAACAATCCGGGTGTGTTTGAAATGCCGACCGGAGAGCCGCTGCTCGACATCATTCACAAGTGGGCTGGCGGCGTGCCCGGGGGAAAGCGGATCAAGGCCGTTATTCCTGGCGGCTCCTCGACAATGATCCTGCGCGGCGAGAATCTGGAAGGCGTCAGTATGGACGCCGACTCGCTCAAGGCCGCCGGCTCTTCCGTCGGTACCGCCGGCGTGATGGTCATGGATGAGGAGACCGATCTCATTCGAGTCATCACGCGCATCACCAAGTTCTATTACCACGAGTCGTGCGGGCAGTGCACGCCGTGTCGCGAGGGAACAGGATGGATGTTCAAGATCCTGAAGCGGTTCGAGAAGCATGATGCGACCAAAGCCGATATTGACCTGCTCCTCGAAGTCGCTAACAATATCGAAGGGAACACCATCTGTGCGCTGGGCGATGCTGCGGCGTGGCCCGTGCAGTCGATGGTCAAGCGTTTCCGTGAGGAATTTGAGGCCCGAACCAGAGCTTAACGGGCCGGGACGGCACCCCATGCCCGTCTTCCGATCATACCGATGCCCGCCGACAGGGAATCCCCCCGTGGCGGGCTTTTTTCTTCCACACACGGGAACCCAGCCGATCGCCTCCTCGTCTAACGCCATGTACGATCAGAATCAACAATCCGGTGACATCGCATGCAGGGAGATCGCAGCATGGCGCTTCCGGGCTACGGAGGCATGTGGGAAGAAACAGCGCGAGGATCGTCCGCATCCCGGCCAATCGTCATGACCTCTATTCCCCAACAGCGCGTCGTATCCCAACCTGGCTCCTACGCCCAACTGGATGATGAGGCTTTGATCCTGTTGTTCCAGCGCGGGGATGAGCACGCATATCGTTTCCTGGTTGAACGCCACAAGGAGCGCATTCGCAATCTGTTGTTCTCCATGTTTCACGACCCCGCTGTTGTGGATGATATGGCGCAGGAAGTCTTCATCAAGGCGTACCAGGCACTTCCTCGATTCCGGTTTGAGTCGTCGTTCTACACCTGGCTCTACCGCATCGCGGTGAATAAGAGCCGTGACGAACTGCGACGTCGGAAGGTTCGACGATTCCTGACCTTCCAACCGTTGGATGAGGGGATGGAGAAGAACCTGCATGACAAGATGGCCCATCGTCCTGAGTCGCACGATGCGAAGGAACTGATCGGAATGGGCCTGCAACTCCTGCCGGAAAAGTTCCGAACGGCGATCGTACTGAAAGATCTCGAAGGACTCTCATATGAGGAGATGGCGGTCGTTATGCGCTGTGAAATTGGTACGGTGAAGTCCAGGCTTTCCCGCGGACGGACCATGTTGCGGAAGGCGCTGGAGCCGTTGTTGAAGGAGGGCGCGCAATGAGCACCTTGTCACCACGAAAACG
>JBFYQI010000072.1:0-2790 GCA_041302875.1 Ignavibacteria bacterium | reverse complement strand
CTGGCAGGGGGCATCGCTCACGATTTCAACAACATTCTCGTCTCGCTCCTTGGCAATGCGGAATTGGCGAAGCTCAAACTCCCCGCGGATCATCCCGTGCAGAAGTACATCGAGCGCCTCTTGGATGGATCAGAGCGTGCGCGCGACCTCGTGCGCCAGATCCTCGCATTCAGTCGGCGTCAGGAAGGCGTGCGCAAGCCGGTCCAACTGCAGCCGGTCGTCAAGGAAGGCTTGAAGCTGATCCGCGCGTCGATTCCCGCGACGATCGAAATCCGGTCGGAATTTCTGGACCAATGTCCGTACGTCCTCTCCGATCCGGGACAGATCCATCAGGTTCTGTTGAACCTCTGCACCAATGCCGTTCATGCGATGGACGCACACGGCGGTCGGCTGCAGATCCGTGAGGGTCAGATACTGGTCGATGACCTCACGGCCCAGCGCAATCCCGACCTCAAGCATGGGCCATACTATGTTCTGTCGGTCGGGGACTCGGGCAAAGGGATCAGTTCGACCGTTCTTCCCCGAATCTTTGAACCGTTCTTTACGACCAAGGATCAGGGCAAAGGAACGGGATTGGGACTCTCGGTCGTCCATGGCATCGTCCGGAGTCACAATGGGGCTATCTTGGTGCGGAGCGAAGAAGGCAAGGGGACTGTCTTCGAGGTGTTTCTTCCGGTCTTTGAAGGAAATGTGGAAAAGCAGGTGCACCAGCAGGTTGCAGCACCTCCGGGAAAGAACGAGCGATTACTCATCATTGACGATGAACCCGAGTTGCTCGCCACGACCAAGGATATCCTGTTGGACTTGGGCTATCAGATCTCCGAGTTCAGCGATGCGCGGGAAGCGCTTGATCGGTTTCGGCGCGACCCGCATGCATTCGATCTGATCATCACAGACCTGACGATGCCGCGTATGACCGGCGTCGATCTCGCCCACGCCATCCGAATGATCAATCCATACATTCCCATTCTCCTGGTGACCGGATACCAGCAACTCGCGGACGATGAGCAGCTGAAGTCCGTCGGCATCCGCGAGATTGTCACGAAGCCCTTCCGCGTCGAAGCCATCGCCCATGCCCTGCGGCGACTCCTCGACACACAGCACTGACTCCGCTAACAACGAAGTCGGTGATGTCGTATCAACAAGCTGAAGCCCGCCTGCCGCACAAGATCTGCTTCGGCGCCTGCCCGCCGTCGCTGATGCAATGCGGCAGGCGGGGGCAGGCTTGTCCAACAGCCGATTCATCCGTGTTCGTCATTGAAACACGGATTGTTTTTCCTTCGACGAGTAGACTTGTCAAGCATTCGCATCTGCATTGTGCATTCCGAATTCTGAGATGTCACAACGACAAGCTGAAGCTTGTCCAACATCGGCCTCCGAACTCTACAATTCGCAATCCACAATCTGCAATTCGCAATCTTCTGTGCGTTCCGTCACGACCTCTCTCGGAAGCGTGTTCATCGTCACACCGATCCCTTGTCTGCGTCGAGTTCTTTCCCTACCATGACATGGGGCGGCACTACGTATTCATTCATGCGTCTTCGACTTGGTGTACCATGCATTCCGCCTCCGCATCTTCACTCTTCGTTTCCTCTCAGGTCATGATCCCGACTTCCGTCAGCGATATCTTCTCCGCCCGCAGCCTTGCGGATAAATTCCTTCCTGCCTACGATATCCGTGAACGCTACGCCGTCGATGTCTGTGCACCGCGGCATCGAGTGTATCAGACCGCGCGGTCGATCGATCTGACCTCTTCGCGAACCGCACGGTTCCTGTTCAACCTCCGGGAGCATCCTTCGATGCTGGAAACCACGGCCGGCAAGATCTCGAACGGGATCGTCCGGCTGGAAGAACATCCGGACGAAGAACTCCTGCTCGGGACCGTCGGTCGCTTCTGGAATCCGCTTGCCCGCACCCTTGATCTCTCTCCGGAGAGCTTCTTGGACTTCGACGAACGGGGATATGCAAAAGTGGTTATCAGCATTCGCCTCCTTGGAGGATATCGCAACGTCACCCGCCTGACCTCAGAGACCCGAGTGCAATGTCTCGGACCCCGCACCTCCTCCCGATTTCGTCTCTATTGGGCCGCGGCAAAGCCGCTAAGCGGCCACGTGAGACGGGAAATGCTCTGGACGATCAAGCGGCAAGCGGAATCAGGCTGACGGCGCTTTCCTTTTTCCCAATTTTCTCCATACCATAAGGAGAACTTGCGACCGCTGATCAGCCATTTATGTCTCTCGACCGGCTCCAGAAGGAATTCGACGCACTCGACCACACATGGGCCGGCAAAGCCCAGGTGCCGCCGAACTGCTTTCTCCTCATGAGAGGGGAATATGTTTCCTACGATTCCCGCTCCCAACTGACCGTCCAGTTTCCCGTCCTTCCTGAATACTTGAATCCCGTCGGACAAATGCAAGGGGGATTCATCGCGGCAGCGATCGACAACACCATCGGTCCCCTCAGCTACCTTGCCGCCCGCGCGCCGTGCACCACGTTGGATTTCTTCACGCAATACCTCCGTGCCGTCGAAGCAGGGGATGTCCTCACGGTCACCGCGCGCGTAACATCACGAAGCCCGCAAACGATCACATTTGCTGCCGAAGCGCTCAACGGAAAGGGGAAAACTGTCGCGACCGCCTCCGCAACCATGTTGATCCTCAAACCGAGAGCGATCCCTACTACATGAATGCCCGCCAGCTGTTCAATTGGTTCTGGACCCCCCCTCAGTTCTCCGATGCGCGCACGACGCGCCGCGCTCAACTCATGTTCTGGATCCTTCGGATCTTTCCC
>JBFYQI010000050.1:0-3690 GCA_041302875.1 Ignavibacteria bacterium | reverse complement strand
TCCGCTCCCTCCGCAACAAGGAGAAGCGCATGCCGCAGGGCGTCGTCCGCGTTGAAGTACTTCCCGCCGTCCGAGAACGAATCCGGGGTCACGTTCAAAATTCCCATGATGTGCGTTCGTTCACGCAACGGATACTGTCGGCCGCGTGCCACGAGCAGAAACGCATCGGACGTACTCAGCGACTCCCTGAGAGTGGCCATTGCGTCAATTCACGATGGGTTGAGGGACAAAGATCGTCCGAAGCAATGCGAGCCCAACTGCTTTGACACCCCACATCATGTTGAACGGCTCCTTGTCCGTGGTGAGCCGCGGGATGTCGAGCGTCGAATGGTAGTACGGGGAGTAATCGATGGTGACGGAATCAGGATGTCCGCCCCAAGCGGATGATGTCCATCCCTCCGTCTGCGGCAATGTGCGTGGCGTATTCCATGCCGTGGTGTAGATAGTGATGCTGGGGATATCGACCGCAGGGACATCCAGGCGTTCGAGGGATCGCCGAAGAAATGCGTACGAATCGGTGCCCCCTTGCGAAGGGTTCGTCGTCGCCTCGGACCAGAAACCAGGTTTGCCTCTATGTGCTTCTCCGATGCCGTTGAAGAGGCGGAGCAACTTCTCATTTACCTCGATGTCGTTCCCCTCGAAGTAGAGGCAGTCACGACTGCTTCCGTATCCGATCTCATCGAAGTTGATCACGGCGGCGATGCGATCGAGGCTGTCGGCATTCCGTTTGATATAGGAGTACGCGGAATGGTATTCGGTTCCCCAGACAATGAATCGAATTCCGACGGTCGGAACGTACTGCTTCGAACCGCGCAGCATCCCGGAGAACACACGAGCGAGTTCGATCACGCCGGAAACGCCCGACGCGTTGTCGTCTGCTCCTGGACCCCCTGAATCAGAGTCCCCATGGGCGCACACGACGATATATCGGGTGCTTGTCCCCGGGATTTCCGCGACCACGGTCTTTGGCGTGCCCGTGCCGGTCTTCGTTCGTGCGCCGAATCTGATCCGAATTCCGTTTCCCCGTTCAAGCTCCGTCTGCAATCGATTGCCCGCGGCCGCAGGGATTGAATAGACCGGGATCGGATTCTCCGATTTCGCACTCAGGATGTGAACTTCCGCGGCTTGTCCGTATCCAACGATCCCTTCCCGCTCGAAGACCAACAGCGCCAACGCTCCGGCTTCCACGATCTTATGATACCGGGCCCGCCATTTCCCTTCCTTGCCTATGAAGAGCACAACGGCGCTGTCGAGCGATCCCCAGACCATGTTCTCATCGTCTGAAGCAAGTGCGAGCCGTGCGGTTTGCGTGGGGACCGAGGGAGAGAATCCTGCGAGTGCAGCGTGCTGAATGAGTCCTCGGAGGCGTTTTGGTTGATCGACGGCGAGGGTCCAGCGTTCATTCTGCCAGACCCGGCGTTCGTCGTCCGCTACGGACCACGCCGATATGCCAAACGATCGGAAACGCGCTTCGACAAACGCCGCCGATTTGTCGCCGGAGGGCGTTCCACCTTGGCGATTGCCGAACGCAACCAGATCGCGAACACTCTGCGTGAGTCGCCTGGGAGAGACGCGGACGGCAAAGGAGGGTTCGAGCGGATGCTGTCCAAAGGCCGGAATTGAAAGCAGAAAGCCGAAGAGAATGATGCGCAAAGCGGCGGGGGACATCTGCACCTTCAGTCGTGTCGGATGAGGAATTCTACGAAAATGTGTTCAGAGGAGCAACCGCCGTACAAAACAAAGCCGGAACGATGTTCCGGCCCTGTTCGTGCGTCTGTATTGCGGTCATTACTTCCCGACAACGAACTTCTTGTATCGTTCGTTGATCCGGCCCCAGTGGAGATGAGCGATGAAGTTGTCGATATATTTCGCCCGACCCGGCCCGTCCTTGTGGTAGTAGGCATGCTCGAACACATCGAGGGAGATCAAGGGAACGCCGCCCCAGATGGCGCCGTATTGGTGTTCGTCGACCGTGACGTTCAGCAGTCGCCCCGAGTACAGGCGATCGTACACGAGCAAGCCCCAGCCGCTCAATTTCGCGGAGACGGCTGCTGCCTTGAAGTCCGCTTTCCATGCATCGAATGAACCGTACTCCTTCTCAATGGCGGCCTTCACCTCAGGGCCTTTGTTCGGATCGCCGTCGCCACCGAGCACTTCCCAGTAGATGTCATGCAGCAGAGCGCCGGCATGATTCCAGGTGAAACGCCGCTTCATCTCGCCGATCGGGCTGTAGTTCCCATTGGCAGCCGCGCGGTCCGCGCCTTCCAGCGCCTTCTCAATGTTGTTGAGCGCGGTGACGTAGCCCTTCTGGTGCGTGTTGTAGTGCCAGTCGGAGGTCTCCGGGCTCATGACGTCAGCCAGGAGTTTCTTTGCTTCTTCGTCCGAGTACGGCCGGGGATTGAATTTCCATTCGTATGCCATTCGTGTTATCTCCTCATGATTAGATTTGTGATTGTTCATTTCGATGTCAACTGATATTGAGCGACAGCCGGGCGGCTTCGCTCATCAACGATGTGCTCCAGGGGGGATCGAAGACGACGTCGACCAGGACGTTCCGGACTCCGGGAATCTGCTGGGTGCGACGTTTCACGTCCCCAGCGATCACCGGTCCCATTCCACAGCCGGGAGCGGTCAGCGTCATCCGTATGAACACATTCGCCTCTCCGGGCATTTCCTCTTCGATCTTGAGACCGTAAATGAGCCCGAGGTCGACGATATTCACCGGGATCTCCGGGTCATAGCATTGCCGCAACGCTTCCCACACGCGTTCTTCGGTCACCATGCGACCCCCGGTCGCCGGATTCACTCCGTCCGTGACCGACGCATCGGGAACCTGCTTTTCGTGATCGTGCGTCATCGTGATGTTCCTTCCACTGCTAGCCGCAGAACGATTGTCCGCATCCGCAGGTCTTCTTCGCGTTTGGATTATTGAAGACGAATCCACGTCCGTCCAAGCCCCCTGAGAAGTCAAGGGTCGTACCATCCAGATGCGGCAGGCTCTTCGGATCGACAAAGACGGTGAGTCCTTCGCGTTGGAAGACCGTATCCATCTCCCGCGGCTGTTCTTCGAAGCCGAGCACGTAGGAAAGCCCGGAGCATCCGCCGCCTTTCACGCCGATGCGAAGCCCATGCGCTTCCGGGATATCGTTCTCCGACATGACCTTTCGGATCTCCTTCGCGGCGCGGGGCGTGATATCGACGGTCTGCTCTGTTGTCTTTGTTTCCGTTGATCCCATACATCCTCCTTCAAGATTCAGTTGTCACAGCAGTCGTTTCGGAAACCAAACCATTCTTCAGGGTGTGCCACGGGAGGATCGCGCATTTCACGCGCGCCGGGAATTCGCTCACTCCGGCGAATGCCGCGAGCTTTCCCATCATTTCGATGGTCGCGCTGTCTTTCACCTCACCCAACACGAGATGGTGGAAGGATTCGAACAACTCGAGCGCCTCTGCCTTGCTCTTCCCTTTGACCAACGTGCTCATGACGGACGCGGAAGCCTTCGAGATCGCGCATCCTGATCCTTTGAACGACACGTCGACGATGCGGTCTCCCTCCAGCTTGAGATAGACCATGTAGTGATCCCCGCAGAGCGGATTAAATCCGTCCACGGCGCGGTCGGCACCTTCTATAACGCGGAAGTTGTGCGGATTTCTATTGTGGTCAAGAATGATCTCCTGATACAGCGCTTT
>JBFYQI010000040.1:0-3180 GCA_041302875.1 Ignavibacteria bacterium | reverse complement strand
GGCAGGAGCAATTCCTTCTTCACCAGCACGCACATCGCGCCGATGATCCCGCCCAGCGCGAGCGAACCCGTATCCCCCATGAATACTTGCGCCGGATACGAATTGAACCAGAGGAAACCGAGCGCCGCACCCGAGATCGCCGCGCAATAGATCGCCAGCTCTCCCGAGCCGCGGAGATAGGGAATGGTCAAATACTGGCTCCAGATCGCGTGTCCCGACACGTATGTGATGAACGCCAGTGTCAGCGCGACGATCCCGACCGTGCCGATGGCCAGACCGTCGAGGCCATCCGTCAGGTTGACGGCATTCGATGTCGCGGTGATAACAAAGATCACCATCGGGATGTACAGAATGCCGAAATCGAATTCCGTCCACTTCACAAACGGCACCGTCGTGCTGGACTTGAGCCGCACGAGGTCGGCGTCGATCCAGTGCGGTGCGAAGTAGATGAGGCCGCCGACAACGCATCCGACAAGCACCTGGCCCACGATCTTGTAGCGTCCGATAAGTCCCTTCGGCTTCTTTTTGACAACCTTGAGGTAGTCGTCCAGAAATCCGACCGCACCCAGGGTGATGGTCACGAACAAGATGAGCAGGACATAGAGATTCTTGAGGTCATTCCAGAGCAGCGCCGGTATCACGATGGACGCAAGCACGATGAGTCCTCCCATCGTCGGCGTTCCTGCTTTCGACAGATGCGTCTTGGGGGCTTCGACCTTCGCCGCCTCACCGATCTGGCGCTCGCGGAGCAACCGGATGATCTTCGGTCCAAGCCAGAAGGCGATGATGAGCGCCGTCACCGCCGACGCACCGGCGCGAAATGTGATGTACCGGAAGAGGCCGAAGCCCGGAATGTCATACATTCTGTCGAGGTACGTAAACAGATGATACAGCATCTACGCCTGTCCTTTCAACGGAAGCCGCTCGGCCAGGAACGTGACGACATCCTCCATCCTCATCCCCCGCGATCCCTTGATCAGCACTGCGTCGCCTGCCGTCAACTCCTCCAGCAAGTATTCTGCAAGAATGTTCTTCTGATCGTAATGCACCTTGAGTGGAACCATTGCACCGCGGTGCGTGTGCTCCGACAGCGGACCGTAGGTCAAGAGAACATCCACACCATGGTACGCGATGGCTTCACCGATCGTCTGATGCAACAACTCCGATTCTGCACCCAGTTCGAGCATGTCCGCCAACACCGCGATTTTCTTCCCGGAGCAGCCAACGGACTTCAATGTTGCCAGCGCCGCGAGTACCGAATCCGGATTCGAATTGTAGGTGTCGTTCAGGATCGTCACGCCGGCGATCTGCTGAACCTGCATGCGCTTCGGCGCCGCCGAAAACCCCGCAAGCGCCGCGACGATCTCCTTGGCCGGGACGCGCATCGCGAATCCAACCGCGGCGGCGGCTACGGCATTCATCGCATTGTGCGCACCGGGGACAGGCAAGGCGATCTCCACGGGCTTCTTTCCCGCAGGAGTCACCGTGATCGTCGCGTATCCTCGTTCGTCAGAGCGCTTGATGCGTCCCTTCACGTGCGGCATGCGTGCCGTGATGCCGAACGTAGCTTTCTTCTGGATCGGTTTCGCTCGTTTCACCAGCAGTGCGTCGTCTGCGTTCACGAACGCCGTTCCCTTGTGCTCGCGGAGATAGGACCACAGCTCCGCTTCCGCATCCGCAACACCGTCGAGCGTTCGAAAGAATTCCATGTGCTCACGGCCGACATTCGTGATCAGGCCGTGTGTCGGCTGGAGGATGTCGCAGAGAGACGCGATCTCGCCCGGGTGATTCGTGCCGATCTCGACGACGGCAACCTGATGGTCGGCGTCAAGGCGAAACAGCGTTTGCGGCACGCCGAGATGATTGTTGAGATTTCCCTCGGTGGCCAGCACGCGGTACTTCCGTCCAAGCACCGCACGGATCATCTCCTTCGTCGTCGTCTTTCCGTTGCTTCCACCGACCGCGATGACCGGGAGGCGGAATTTGGAGCGGTGAATGCGCGCCAATTCCCCAAGCGTCTTGGTCGTATCAGCGACAACGATCTTCGGTACCGGCATACTGACCAACATTGATTCGTTTGCCTCTACCCACCGTTGATCGACCACGACGACAACCGCACCGCTGTGAATCGCATTGCTCAGGAAGTTATGGCCGTCAAACTGTTCACCCCGGATGGCGACAAAGAGATCGCCGCGCTGAACGGTGCGTGAGTCGGTCGATACGCCTGTAACGATCGTTCGCTTGTCATCCAGAACTCCCGCACTGCGGACATGCGTGACCCGAAGTAGATCGTCGCGGGTCAGTCTCATCGCACGTACTCCTCGACGACTTCGCGGTCGCTGAAATGGAACTTCTCCGTTCCGATCACCTGATAGTCCTCGTGTCCTTTTCCGGCGATGAGAACGACGTCTCCCGTGGACGCCATTTCGAGCGCTTGCTGGATCGCCTGCCGGCGGTCTGCATTCCTCTTAACATTCTGATGACCGTGCGTCCCCGTCATGATCTCATCGATGATCGACTCGGGTTGTTCCGTTCTCGGATTGTCTGAGGTCACTACGATCACATCGCTATACTTCGCCGCAACGGCACCCATCAACGGCCGCTTTGTCCGGTCCCGATCGCCCCCTGCACCGAACACGGTGATCACTCGGCCCCCGTCGTTCATCGAAAGAAGATGGCGGATGGTGCGCAGGCAATTTTCCATCGCATCAGGAGTATGCGCGTAATCCACGATCGCGGTCCATCCCTCGGGCGATGCAATTCGTTCGAATCGTCCCCGGACGTTGCTCACTGCGGCGAGACCGCGGAGCGTTGCGTCGACCGGGAATCCCAGGGAACGTCCTGCCGCATACGCTGCGAGCACATTCGAGACATTGAACTGACCAATGAGCGGCGTCGATACGGCGACAGAATCGTTGCCGTCCGTGACCGAGAATGTTGTTCCGGCGACGCTCATCGCGATGTTCGATGCAGAGTAATCCGCATTCGTCGTGATCCCGAACGACCTGCACTGTGCGCGAATCCCTTCGCACATCGTCGTGCTCCATCCATCATCTGCGTTCACGATCGCCCAGGCATTCTCGTCGAGCGAGTTGAAGAGGATCTTCTTCGCCGCGCAGTACTGCTCCATCGTCTTGTGATAGTCGAGATGATCCTGCGTCAGATTCGTGAAGATCCCCG
>JBFYQI010000019.1:0-8965 GCA_041302875.1 Ignavibacteria bacterium | reverse complement strand
AAAAGCGGAGGCGATGGGGCGAGAAGGGAGACAATGGGTGGAACGTCATCACAGCCTCGATACGTGGGTCACTCAAGTCAAGGATATCGTTGACGCGGTGGTGGAAACTCATCGGCGGAAGATGGACGTATGACCAGACCGAGTCAGAGAGTGAGGGATCACTCATGAATGTCTTGATGCTCTTTCCCTACGCACCACTCCCACCGCCGCGGGACTTGGGAGGCACGAAGCGAAATCTCCCGTTCATGCGGGAGAATCTCACTCGCCATGCGGTCGTCGTGCTGACATACGGATTGCCCGAGGAAGAACGGATATTTCGGGAAGCATTCGGCAATCAATGCCGTCGCATTGTGTTCATCGACCGGAAACGATCGCGGATCATATCCCTCCTTAATCTCGCATGGATCCTCTTGACGTTGCGAAGTCCGTTGCGACTTCTGTACCGGTCGCGTATGCAGGAAATGATCAACAGGATTATCGTGGAGGAGAAGATCGATCTGGTGCACGCATGCGTGCAGACGTTTGGGTTCTTCTCCTTTCCCCCGCATGTGCTTCGGATCAGTGACACGCATGAAGTGACGTACGATCTGTACTTTCGGGCTTTTCGTCAGACGACCGCTCTTCCTCGAAAGTTTTTCTACTATGTCCAATATTGGCTTGCAAAAAGGGACGAACTCCGGGCTTGCCGCCAATTCGATGCGCTGATTTCGACCACGGAACGCGATGCTCACGTGTTTCGGGGGGTGCTCCCCGGAATGCCTGTGTATCCTGTGAACAACGGAGTCGACCCCGCATTCCTCTCTTTTCCCCCGCAGGAACCGGAGGGTCCCACAATTGTGTTCACAGGGAAGATGGATTTCTACCCGAACGTCCACGGGATATCCCGGTTCGTTGACCATATTTTTCCGCAGATCGTGCGGGAAGTCCCTGATGCGAAGCTATACGTGGTCGGAGCGAGGCCGACAAGGGAGATCCTTGCCCGTGCATCGCACAATGTGATCGTCACGGGATTCGTTGATGATGTGCGTCCGTATATGGCTCGTGCAGCTGTTTTCGTGATCCCGCTCTACATCGGCGGGGGGATTCGCGGCAAAGCCCTGGAGGCGATGGCGATGCGCGTGCCCATCGTTACGACATCAATCGGGTGCGAAAGCCTCCGGTTGGATCACGAGGTGACCGCGTTGTTCGCCGAGGATGATGAGTCGTTCGCCGCGGCGACGGTAAGGTTCCTTCGCAACCCCGAACTCCGGAAACGCCTTAGTAGTGCTGCACATATGGTCGTGCGGCAGCACTACGATTGGCGGGTCAAGGGGGAACAGCTCTCCGCCGTCTATTCCGAGGCGTATGCGCGGCATTCGGCGTGAATATCAGCGAATCGATGGCAAATGGACATCCACACTCCGGAAGGATACTTCAATGCATCATCACAGACACCTTCACCGTTCTTTGCGAGCGCCGGTTGCGTTGTTGGCGTTGGTCCTTTTTTCCTGCACCTCTCAAAACGACGAAGGTCCGGCCATGATTGATTCCGCGTTCGCAAATGAAATGGCAACACTGAAGACAAAACGCATCCTCTTTGCACATCAGTCTGTTGGCGAGAACATTCTTGGCGGCCTTCGAGAACTCATGAAGCAGGCCGGAGTGAGTGAGTTGACGATCGCAAAACTGGATGAAGCGAATTCGATCGCCGGTGGCGTGCTTGCGGAGACCGCGGTCGGAGAGAACATGAATCCTGGCAGCAAGTGCACGGATTTCTCTCGGGTCCTTCGGGCTGCTTCGGTCCAACCATTCGACATCGCGCTAGTGAAGTTCTGCTACGTGGATATCACGGCGACCTCCAATGTCGACTCCGTATTTACGCTGTATCGGCAGACGGTCGATTCGTTGCGGGCCGTAACACAAACCAAACTCGTGCATGTCACGGTGCCGTTGCATCGCGTCACCCCGGCTTGGAAGCGAATTGTGAAGGGTATCCTCGGACGCGGCGATTCCACCATCCAGGACAATATCCGACGAAACCAATTCAACGACATGATCCGGAATCAATACGCAGGAGAACCGATTTTTGACCTCGCGATGGCAGAGGCGACCGCACCGGACGGAGGTCGGGTGACGTTTGAAGAAGATGGGCAGGCCTACATGGCCCTCTACGCAGAATACACATATGATGGCGGACATCTCAACGCGCTCGGCAGCCGAACGCTGGCGAGGGAGTTCATTCGCACTCTTGCAGCAGTCAAGTGAAATCGTCGCCTGACCCATCGCTGGCGAGCCTGCGCTCCACGCTCTCCTCGCCCGGTCTCGGGGATGCGAATGCGATTCGCGTGATATCGTACGATCGGATCCTTCCGCGAGGTATCCCCTCCTCTGAGCCCCGCGATGTCTCGGAGGCGGCATTCATCCGCCAGATCGAACTGCTCGATCAATGGGGCTACCGAGCGATTACCTTCGATGATGTCTGGTTGTATGAGGAAGGGAAATTGAATCTTCCCTTAAGACCGGTCATCCTCACATTCAACGGTGCATCTGCGATCGTCTATCGTCGCGAGTTCAGTTTCCTTCGGTCGATCGGAATGCGGGCGGTGGTCTTTGCTCTCGGAGATCAGACTCAATATGCGCAGCAGACGTCGTCAGCAAAAGCGGGAAATCCAGCGCTGATGACAGAACACCAGATGCTCGAGATGGTGGATTACGGGTTCGAATTCGGATCGCTCGGAGTCTCCGGAACTCCGTTGACGGAACTTCCTCCGGATGCTGCATGGCAGGAAGTATCGCGTTCTCGAATGACGCTCGAGTTCATGCTCAGTGCGCCAGTGAGGAGCTTTGCGTATCCGCTTGGCAAGGTGAACGATCGCGTGAAGCAACTCGCGGCGGAGGCGGGATATCGGATAGGATGCACGCTGAACGGAGGACCACGCAGGTTTGGGAGCGATCCGTACGAGGTCCGACGTGTGGTCGCTCCCGATAGCGAGTCACCACTTCGGTTCGCTCTTGCAATGCGATACGTGCCACTCCTGTCCTGAGCTTCTGTCTTGCAAGCGTGCGCGCGGAAATCTTGTTTCTGTGGCTGAAGCGACGTATCTTACAACGAATGGTCATTCTTTGCGCCGAGGGGGTTAGAGGGACGACTCACCGTTTTCACGTCATGCAAGGTCGAAGGAGATCACTGAAAATTCGTTCTTCGTCCATTTCGAACGCTTATGGAGGATAGAAGATGAGGCAAAGTGTAATGCTCGGGATGGCGTTGTTGGTCGGCGCGATGACCATCGATGCATCGGCGCAGACTCGGTTTCGGAGCGGGGTCTTCCTGCGGCACTCAACTGGCGGATGCATTTGGGGATTCAATGGTGCACCCACGGGAATTCCTCAAGAGGTCGATTCCTACAACTCCTCCCGAGGGTTGACAGGCGATCGTGCGGTGTCGTTGGTCCAGATGGGTTGGCCGGACAATCCTTGGGACAACGAATGGGAGCGTTGGCATCGCATCTTCCTGAATCGGGATACGATCGTTGCAGATATTCGCCCGATCCTAGCGACGCACAAGGTTGTCATGATCAAGTCGTGTTTTCCCTCTTCGAGCATGTCGGGATACGGGAGTCCGGCGGATACACTGAACTGGACTGAGAAGACCGTTATGAACTATAAGTGGCACTGGCGGAGTTTCATTTCGGTCATGCGGAACCATCCGGAGAATTTCTTCATCGTATGGACGAATGCTCCGCTGGTCAACACAAACGACAACGCCGCCAGACTGTCTGACCAGTTCTGCCGGTGGGCGAAAGATACTCTTGCACAGGGTTTGGATCCGGAGTTCGGGCCATTCCCCGCTAATGTGTACGTCTTTGACTTCTTCCATAAGCTCGCAGACTCGACTGGACGCTTGCCGCTCAAGTACGCTGAAGGGAGCAATGATAGCCATCCGAATGCGGCGGCTACGGTGCTTGTCGCGCCACAAGTCGTGCAGGAGATGTTTGATGCGGCGATCGTGTATGAAAACCTGACATCCACAAGCGTTCTGAATCCGGTGGGATCACCCCTGGTCATGACGCTTGGCCAGAATTTTCCTAATCCATTCAATCCCTCCACAGCCATCCCATTCCGTGTAGACCGGGAAGGGCAGGTGAGAGTTCGGGTCTTCGACACGTTGGGGCATGTCGTCGCGGTCCTTGTGGATTCCCATCTCTCCCCAGGCAGCTATCAAGTGCATTGGAATGCCTCCACGCTTTCGTCCGGAACCTACATCTATCGACTTGACGCACCGGGTCATGCGGAGGCCAAACAGGCCATTCTCTTGAAATGATCCTTCGTGGGGTCAGGTCGATCACTACGCAAGAACTCAGAACGAAGCAGGGCTAACAAGTGCGGGAGGCGGCATGAGAGGGAAGGTGCGGTGTGGATTTCTGTTCGTGTTGATTGCACTTGTGGCTGGAGTTCTGAGTGATCTGAGCTCGCAGCCGCTCTTTCGTAGCGGCATCTTCCTTCATCATTCGACGGGCGGATCCGTCTGGGGGCCGAATGGGTCTTCTACGAGCGTTCCGTTGGAGATTGCATCCTACAACTCCCGCCATGGCTTGGGCGGCGACAGCGCGGTCACGCTGAATGAAACAGCTTGGCCCGTTACTCCCTGGGACAACGAGTGGGAGCGATGGCATCGAATCTTCTACAACATGGATACGATCGATGCCGATATTCGACCGTGGCTTGCCGCGAACAAGATCGTCATGATCAAGTCGTGCTACCCCTCCTCTGATATGTGTGCTGGCGTTGGGTCGGCGCTGGACACACTCGCGTGGACAAGGAAGTCGCTCTGGAACTACAAATGGCATTGGCGGAAGATCGTCGCCGTCATGCGCGAGAACCATCACAACTTCTTCATCCTCTGGACCAACATCCCTCTCTTGGCTTCTGCCACAGACGCGATGGAAGCCTCGCTATCCTCCCAATTCAGTCGCTGGGCTAAGGATACACTTGCGCAAGGACTTGATGCGGAGGTCGGCGCATTCCCGGACAACGTTTACGTGTTCGACATCTTTCACAAACTTGCCGACTCGGCTGGCATGATGCCCATGAGCCTTGCGATCGGACCTGGAGACAATCATCCCAACGCGGCCGCCACGGAACTCGTTGCTCCCCAGCTCGTTGAGGAGCTCTTCACTGCAGCCATTCAATACGAATCTGTCGCGACGCTTCCGGTTGCACTGTCGACGATGTCGGTCACGTCGACCGGGTCCGGGACCGCCCAGCTTCGTTGGAAGACGGAAACGGAGTCCGATTGCTACGGGTTTGAGGTGCTGAGGAAAGTCGAGTCCCCGGCGTCGAGTTGGGAGGGCTCCTGGATGGTGCTTGGCTTCGTTCCCGGCCGTGGAACGAGCAGTGTGCCGTACGATTACGAGTACAACGATGCCAATCTTCGAACTGGCCGGTACCGCTACCGGCTCTCGCAGATCGATCGCTCAGGGGCGCGCACCGTCTATGATATCGGCGAAGTCACCATCGGAGCTCTGCCGGCGCAACTGATGTTGTCAGCGAATTTTCCCAATCCGTTCAATCCGCAGACTCAGTTCTCGTTTTCTGTGCCTACAGACTGCATTGCACGCGTGGTCGTTCGCGATCTTTTGGGTCGTGAACTTCTCACCCTGTTTGATGGAGTGGCGCAAGCGGGACGGGATTATCGGTTAACGCTGGATGGGAGTTCGCTTTCAACCGGAGTCTACGAGTATTCCGTGTTGACCGGAGGCCGTTCGATCTCTCGCCGGCTTGTTGTTTTGAAGTAGCCCGTGTCCTCCGCATCTGCTGTGACTCTCGTCACATTCCCCAACCTTAGACCTTTCCAATTTGACACCCGCTTGGATTAGGGGTACATTTGATTGTACGCCTCTTGGGGAACCCTCAACAATCGAGATCATCTGATGGTCCGTCCTTCATTTTTACATTTGTTGTCACTGCTTGTCACTCTTGTCTTCATTGCCGGGAGTGCCTTCGGCCAACTGCATATCGTCCCCGCGGGGGGATCCATCCAGGATACCATCGACGCCGCTCTTCCGGGTGATACCATCCTCGTCAGCACCGGCAGCTTCGACGGTCCTATTGTGATCGACAAGGCGCTCGTTGTACTCGGGATAAGCCCGGATTCGACCTTCATCAACGCCCCGACGGACTTCGAGACGAACTCAGCGTACAATCGACCTCTCACGGATTTCATCACCGAACGGCCGATCGTCTACATTGCTCCCCCTTCCACAGACACCGTGGTCTTCTCCGGGTTCACCGTGGACGGCCTCCGTCGCGGTCCGTCGCTTGCCCAGGAAGTCGCCTACAGCGGCATACTTGCGGACTCCTGCACGGTTGTGATCAGCGGAAATGTTGTGCGCAACATCCTGCCCGCCGACAGCGCCGGGAGCACGTGGCGCCTCGATCGAACGTACGATGGCCGGGGGATTCATGTTCGCGGAAGCGGCAGCAGGGCGGTCATTACCGGGAACACACTTCAGGATATTAATCGATATCACATCCTCATCAATGCGTCCTGGACCGCGAACGACCCATCCGTTTTCCCAACAGCGATCGTGCACCAGAATACGCTGGACGGCAAAGGCCCGTACAATGGGGGCCAGAAGGGAATTTGGTTCCACAACGGTGCCTATGGAACTATCTCAGAAAATACAGTGAGGAACCTCGACCTGGATGCGAATCCAATTGAGCCAGAACGAGCGTCGGGAATCGTCATCCGATATGGATTTCGAAATCCCTCGCAACGTTCAGTGGTCCTGCGTAATACCGTAACCTCGGCGACGGCGATCAACAACAAGGGAATGTACATCCAGGGGATCCGGGACAGCATTGCGGACAACACCGTTTCTGGGTACCGGTACAACATCGAGGTGCACGACGCGGATTCGACTGTCATCGTACGAAATACGATCACGGGGGGCGTGATGGGAGTGCTTGTCAATCATGAGGACGCCGTCTATCTGCGATTGAACTCTTTCATCACGATCGGAGGCTCTCCGGGAAACGGGAACATTTTCCGGAACCAACCTTCTCCGGATTCTCTCGGAGCCGCGATCTCGATGGGATTCCGTGATCCGCTCGGGGATTACTTCCACAGCTCTGTGCCCGTGGACGCCCGTTACAACGATTTCGGCGTCTACACCGACTCTGCGGTGCAAACGAAGATCTGGGACCAGACAGACTCATCGTTCATTTGGAATGGGAACCCGATCGCGGTTGTTCAATATCAGCCCTATTTCGAACCACTTGTTCGCCTGTCGGTGAAGGCGTTCCTGCAAGGACCTTATTCTTCCGGCGCCATGTCGACGGCATTGAATACCGGCGGATACCTCGTCTCGCACTTCGGAGCCATACCAATCCCGTACCGGGCGGTGGACAGCATACAGCTAGAAATCCGGAACGCTGCGAGCGCGGCGGCATCGACCGTGCGGAAATTCGCGCCAGCGTGGTTGCTTGCGGACGGCACCATCCGGTCCTTCAGCGACACGACGTTATCGTACGCGGAATTCGACACGACGGAAGGAAGCTACTACATCGTCGTCCGGCATCGGAATCACCTTGCGATCATGTCCGCCACGGCGCAGACGCTGTCGTATGTGGAGACAAACTACGACTTCACGACGGCGCAGACACAGGCGTATGGAACTTCTCCGATGCGGGAGTTGGTTGTAGGGAGTGTGTATGGACTGTATTCCGGCGACGGCAACGGAAGTGGAAGCGTCACAGCAACCGACAGGAATGCGGTTTGGCGGGTTCAGAACGGCACCAATGGCTATCTCTCCGGCGATTTCAACCTCTCCGGCGGAGTCACAGCAACGGATAGGAATGGGAACTGGCGCGTCAACAACGGCAGAACATCACAAGTGCCGTAACACGAAGGGCAAACGGACAGCATAAGGAGCGCTTTGCTATGAAACGAACTCTCGGCCTCTTCATCATTCTTGGCACGGCATGGGCTGCCCTTGTTGCACAGCCGGTCGTCGACGGGAATTTTCTTGTCATGACGAACAACGGGACGACGTATTCTGTTAAGGTTCAATTGAAGACCAACACTGGGACGGACGACCTTGGGACTGCAACGATCCAGTTCGACTTCAATTCCTCCGCTCTTTCATTCCCAGAGTTTCCGACGGCTGGCGTCGACTACGTGATTCACGCTTTCTCGGGTGGCAACTATAGCGTCGCGACCGTCACGCGACCGCTTGCGAATCGAATATCCATAAACATTGAATTGAATGTTGACAACGCAGGAACAGTTGTTGGTACCTCATTCACGGATGTCGCGACCATCGACTTCTCGACCACAAATCCCGCATCCAATTCGAACCTCACTTGGGGGCTCCTCGAGCTGTATGATGGAGATAATAGTAATCTCTGGACCAGCGGTTCATTCCCTGACGAGAACACGACTCCTCTTCCAGTGCAGATGGCTTCATTCACCGCGTCCTCAGGAAGAAGCCGCGCTCGTTTAGAATGGTCGACGAATACAGAGAAGAACAACCACGGCTTTGATATAGAGCGTCGGTTGCTCGAAAACGCTGGAGGGGAATGGGTGAAGGTTGGCTTCGTTGCCGGCTCTGGGACCAAGTCTACATCAACGAACTATTCTTTTGAAGACAAGAGCGTCGTTCCAGCACGCTACGCTTATCGACTGCGGCAGATCGACAGCGACGGAACGTATTCATACTCGATGACCGCAGAGGTTGAGGTCGGCGCGGCGGAGAAAGTGCTCAGTCTTTCCGACAACTTCCCGAACCCATTCAATCCGTCGACGATGATCGAGTTTACGGTGCCCAGCGATGGCCAGGCGTCTCTGAAGATCTACAATGCGATCGGACAGGAGGTCGCAAACCTCTACGACGGCGTCGCATTCGCAGGACGGATCGTTCAGGGGCGGTTGGACGCACGAAATCTTTCGACAGGACTCTACTTCGCGCGCCTGCAGTGTGGGGAG
>JBFYQI010000003.1:0-14473 GCA_041302875.1 Ignavibacteria bacterium | reverse complement strand
AAGAAGTCGCGGGAGCAGTTCGAGACGCGGTCGCACAAGCGACTGATCGACATTCTCAACTCCACGAGCAAGACCGTCGATTCACTGATGAAGCTGGAATTGCCCGCGGGAGTGGATGTCGAGATCAAAGTGTAGTACGCAATCGGCGAGCGAACGGAAGAGAGTGTGCGACGAGGCTGACGCCCGCGTGGCGGATCAGTATCGTCGGGGATTACAAGGAGCACGACAGTGAGTGGCATCTTAGGCAAAAAGATCGGCATGACGAGCCTGTTCGATGAAAGCGGGGAAGCGATTCCCTGCACGGTCATCGAGGCGGGCCCGTGCTATGTCACGCAAGTCAAGACGGCGGTGAAGGACGGCTACGAGGCCATCCAGCTGGGATTCGACGAACGCCCCGAACGAACGGTCAACAAGCCGCTCAAGGGACATCTGGCGAAGGCGGGAGCGAAGGCGCTCCGGCTTCTGCGGGAGTTCCGCACGGCGAACGGCGCGACGGCGAAGCCGGGAGACGAGATCCGCGTCGATATATTCGCACAAGGCGATGTGGTCGACGTGACTGGTCGGTCGAAGGGTCGCGGTTTCCAGGGTGTTGTCAAGCGGCATCACTTCCGCGGCGTCGGCTTGATGACGCACGGTCAGTCGGACCGTGTGCGCGCCCCAGGGTCGATCGGCGCCAGCTCGTATCCCTCCCGCGTATTCAAGGGAATGCGGATGGCGGGTCGGATGGGAAACGACCAGGTGACGGTGAAGAATCTTCGCGTCGTCAAGGTCATCCCGGAATCGAATATTCTGATCGTGAGCGGTTCGGTTCCCGGCGCGATCAACGGCTATCTGGAGATCACCAAGGCGCGCTAAGCGTCATGGGGAACGCCATTGTGAAGGAATGTGCGAGTATGCAAGTCGAAGTCTATAAAACAGATGGAACACTCAGCGGCGAGAAGGTCGAACTCGATCCGTCGGTGTTCGAGATCAAGCCAAGCGATCACGCCATCTACATGGCCGTGCGGAGTTTCATGGCGAATCAGCGCCAGGGAACGCATAAGGTCAAGGGTCGCAGCGAGGTCAGCGGCGGCGGCAAGAAGCCGTTTCGCCAGAAGAAGACTGGGCGCGCGCGCGCCGGTACCACGCGATCACCATTGTGGATCGGCGGCGGTTCGATCTTCGGACCGAAACCGCACGATTATGTGGTGAAACTGCCGGCCAAGGTGCGTCTGCTTGCGCGCAAGTCCGCTTTGACGTACAAGGCAAAGGACGGCGCCGTCGTCGTTGTCGAGGATTTCTCGGTCGACGCGCCGAAGACGAAGCATGTGGCGGCGATCCTCAAGGCGCTCTCACTCACCAAGAAGAAGACGCTGCTGCTGACCGGCAAGACCGATCGCACGCTGTATCGTTCCGGCCGGAACATCGCAACGCTGAACATCCGCGAGGCGGACAAGGCGTCGACGTATGACCTGCTGAATAACCAGGTGCTCCTGATCCAGAAGAGCGCCGTGAACGTGTTGCAGAATTCGCTGAAGAACTAAGAGGCCAGTCCATGGTTGGGATTTTGATACGGCCGATCATCACGGAAAAGATCACGGGATTGCAGGACGCGCGGCAGTATGCGTTCGAGGTTCCGCTGAACGTGAACAAGATCGAGATCGCCAAGGCGGTGGAGAAGAAATTCAACGTCACCGTGACCAGTATCCGCACGCTGCGCGTCAAGGCGAAGCACAAGGTGCAGATGACGCGGCGCGGTCGGTTCGAAGGAAAGACCAAGAGCTGGAAGAAGGCGATCGTCACCCTGAAAGAAGGCGACAAGATCGACTTCTTTGGAAACGTCTGATTTGAGGACGGAGTAACGAATGGCAATCAGAAAATTACGTCCGATGACGCCTGCGACCCGGTTCTACTCGGTCGCGGCCTTCGATGAGATCACCAAGACGACCCCCGAGAAGTCGTTGCTGAAGCCGCTGAAGAAGTCGGGCGGGCGCAACAACATGGGACGCATCACTTCGCGCCATCGCGGCGGCGGACACAAGCGCATGTATCGCGTCGTCGACTTCAAGCGGTCGAAGCGCGGCATGGCGGCGAAGATCATTGCGATCGAGTACGATCCCAATCGTTCGGCGCGCATCGCGCTGGTGCAGTATCCCGACGGTGCGAAGTCGTACATCATCGCCCCTGACGGATTGAAGGTGGGACAGCAGGTCGCAGCGGGCCCCGACGTCGATGTCGTCGTCGGCAATGCGATGCCGTTGAAGAACATCCCCGCGGCAACCTTCGTGCATAACGTCGAACTGACGCCGGGACGCGGCGCGCAGATCGGACGCAGCGCCGGATTGTCGCTTCAGCTGATGGCCAAAGAGGGCGATTGGGTCACGTTGAAGATGCCGTCGGGAGAGGTGCGCAAGTTCCGGGGCGATTGCTACGCGGTCATTGGCAACGTCAGCAACGGCGACCATGAGAACATCAGCCTCGGCAAGGCCGGCCGTTCGCGCTGGCTCGGCATCCGCCCGCAGTCGCGCGGCATGGCGATGAACCCCGTCGATCACCCGATGGGCGGCGGTGAAGGCCGCTCCAAGAGCGGTGGCGGCGGACAGCATCCGGAATCTCCCTGGGGCAAGTATGCCAAGGGATTGAAGACGCGCAAGCGGAAGAATCAGTCGAACAAATACATCGTGAAACGACGCAAGTAAGGCTGAACCTCTATGAGCCGTTCGATCAAGAAGGGGCCGTTCGTCGACCCCAAACTGCAGAAGAAGGTGGAAGCGCTGAACAAGACCAATGCGAAGAAGGTCGTGAAGACCTGGTCGCGGTCCAGCACCATCCTTCCGGAGTTTGTCGGACACACCTTTGCCGTGCACAACGGGAATAAATTCATCCCCGTGTACGTGCACGAAGCGATGGTCGGACACAAGCTCGGCGAGTTCGCGCCGACCCGCATCTTCCGCGCCCATCCGGGGGTGAAGAGCGAGAAGTCCACCTCACCCGCGTAACAGACGATTCGACGAGAAGACGACATGGAAGCAAAAGCAATCAATCGGTACATCGGGACGTCCCCGAGGAAGATGCGGCTGGTCATCGACCTGATTCGCGGCAAGGGTGTGGAAGAAGCGTTGAGCATTCTGCACTTCGCGCCCAAGCACGCGGCGAAGACGGCGGAGAAGGTGCTTCGCTCGGCCATCGCCAACCTGCAGAACAAGGATGAGAGCGGGCGTGTGGATACGGCGACGATGTTTGTGAAGACGGCATTCGTGGACGGCGGCGCGACGATGAAGCGCGTCCTGCCGGCGCCGATGGGTCGTGCATTTCGTGTGCGCAAGCGCTCGAATCACGTGACCATCGTGGTCGCCCAACGTGTTGCGAAGGCTCGCGCCAAAGCGGCGAAGAAGCCGGCGCAACCGGCCGCAACGGAACCGAAAGCCAGCTAACCGGAGGAACTCGTGGGTCAAAAAACAAATCCGAACGGATTTCGCCTTGGCATCGTCCGCGCCTGGGATGCGAACTGGTATGATGAGAAGAGCTTTGCGGGCAAGCTGCAAGAGGACCTGGTCATCCGGAATTACATCCGGACCCGTCTCAAGAAAGCGGGCATTGCACGCATCCAGCTGGACCGGACGCCGAAGCGCGCCGTGGTGACGATCCATACGTCGCGTCCCGGCATCGTCATCGGCAAGAGCGGGAAGGAAATCGCCCAGCTCGAGGAGGAATTGAAGAAACTCACGTCGAAGGATGTGAAGATCCTCATCCATGAGATCAAGCGTCCCGAACTCGATGCGACGCTCGTCTCGGAAAATATCGCAAACCAGCTGGAAGGCCGGATCTCCTTCCGTCGCGCGATGAAGCAGGCGATCACCGCGGCCATGCGCATGGGCGCCGAAGGGATCAAGGTCATGTGTGCCGGACGCCTCGGCGGGGCGGAGATCGCGCGCACCGAGCATTACAAGGAAGGACGCATTCCGTTGCAGACGCTCCGCGCCGACATTGACTACGCGCAAGGCACGGCCTTCACGATCTACGGCACGTCCGGCGTGAAGGTGTGGATCTGCAAGGGCGAGATCATTGGTTCGAAGTCATAAGGAGTCGATCGTATCATGTTGATGCCGAAACGAGTCAAATTCAGAAAGGCGCAGCGCGGACGCATGAAGGGAAAGGCGACGCGGGGAGCGACGGTCGCATTCGGCGACTTCGGCCTCAAGGCGTTGCAGCCGGGATGGGTCACTCAGCGTCAGATCGAAGCATCGCGCGTCGCGTTGACCCGCATGATGAAGCGCGAAGGAAAAGTGTGGATCCGCATTTTCCCGGACAAGCCGGTCACGAAGAAACCCGCGGAAACCCGACAGGGAAGCGGCAAAGGGTCGCCGGAATTCTGGGTCGCCGTTGTGAAGCCGGGCCGCATTCTGTTCGAGCTTGGCGGCGTGACCAAGCCGGTCGCGGAAGAAGCGATGAAGCTTGCGGCGCACAAATTGTCCATCCGCACCAAGTTTGTCACGCGCATCGACTATCAGAGCGCGTAAGAGGAGCAGCAATGAAAGCACATGACCTCCGGCAGTTGTCCGAAGCGGAACTGCTAAAACGCATTCAGGAAGAAGAAGAGAATCTCGCACATCTGCGGTTCCAGAAGGTCATCGGTCAGCTTGAGAATCCGATGAAACTGGGACACATCCGCAAGGATATCGCGCGCATGAAGACCATTCTGCGCGAGCGCACCGCGAACACCACGACGCCGCCGGCACCGGCCGCGACGGCATAAGCAGCAGGACCATCTATGACGGAAGCGACGAAGACAACGCGCGCCAAACGGAAAGTTCGGATCGGCAAGGTGATCAGCAACAAGATGCAGAAGAGCATCGTGGTGGCGATCGAACGCCGTATCCCGCATCCGCTGTACAAGAAGTACTATCAGCGCACCACGACGCTGATGGCGCATGATGAGAACCGCGAGGCATCCATCGGCGACCTCGTCAAGATCGCGGAAACACGTCCCCTGAGCGCCCGCAAGCGGTGGCGCCTGGTGGAGATCATTGAAAAGGCGAAGTAGTCTGAACGAACAGGCACCCGTATGATCCAGGAAGAAACCAATCTGGTCGTCGCCGATAATTCCGGCGCAAAGAAGATCCGGTGCATTCGCGTCCTCGGCGGTCACGACCGCCGGTATGCGTCCGTCGGAGACCTCATTGTGGTCTCCGTGAAAAGCGCCATTCCCGGTGCGCCCGTCAAGAAAGGCGAAGTGCACAAAGCCGTCGTCGTCCGCACGAGGAAGGAGATCCGCCGCAAGGACGGGTCGTACATCCGCTTCGACGAGAATGCCGCGGTGTTGCTGAACCCGCAGGGGGAACCCCGGGGAACGCGCATCTTCGGCCCCGTCGCCCGCGAATTGCGTGAGCGGCAGTATATGAAGATCATTTCTCTTGCACCGGAGGTTCTGTAAGCGCTATGGCACAGACGCTTCATGTTCATAAAAACGATACCGTGATCGTCACCGCGGGCAACTCCTCCGGCAAGCAGGGCAAGGTCCTGAAGGTGTTCCCTGAGACCCGGCAAATCATCATCGAAAACGTCAACCTGATCAAGCGGCACACCCGCCCGAACCAGAAGAACCCGCAAGGCGGCATCCTGCAGAAGGAAGGTCCCATCCGTGCGGCGAACGTGATGGTCATGTGTCCCAAATGCGGGAAACCGACCCGTGTCGGTCATTCGCATGTCAAGGACGCGACGAGCGGAAAGAAGCGGACGATGCGCGTCTGCAAACAATGCAGCGAGATGTTCTAGGAATACGATCCATGGCAAAAGAGAAAGCACCCAAGAAGGAAAAGGCCGAGAAGCCGGCTGAAGGCGGGAAAGCCTCCAAAGAAGGCGCCGTCCAGGAAAAAGGCGTTCCCCCGCGTCTCGCGGCCCGCTACAAGAGCGACGTCGTTCCGGCTCTCATGAAGCGCTTTCAATACAAGAGCGTGATGCAGGTCCCGCGCCTCGACAAGATCGCCATCAACATCGGCGTCGGCCAGGCGACCCAGGACCCCAAGCTGCTCGAGAACGCCGTGCATGAGCTGGAGCTCATCACCGGTCAGAAGGTGGCGGTCACGAAGTCCAAGAAAGCGATCTCCAACTTCAAGCTCCGCGAGGGGTTGTCGATCGGCGCCCGCGTGACATTGCGGCGCGAGCGGATGTTTGAGTTTCTTGACCGCTTCATCAGCATCGCCCTTCCCCGCGTGCGTGATTTCCGTGGCGTGTCCGATAAGTCCTTTGACGGACACGGAAATTACACGATCGGCGTGAAGGAACAGATCATCTTCCCGGAGATCGACGTGGACAAGGTCTCGCGCATCACGGGAATGGATGTGACCTTCGTGACAACGGCGAAGACCGACCTGGAAGCCTACGAGTTGCTGAAGGAACTCGGGATGCCGTTCGTCAAGCGTCAAGAGGTCGTCACCACGGCCAAGAATTCGTAATCGAGGAAAGGAGAGCTTGTGGCACGCTTAGCAATGCGAGTGAAGGCAAAACGGACGCCGAAGCATAAGGTCCAACAGCACAATCGGTGCAGCATCTGCGGCCGTCCCCGGGCGTACTACCGGAAGTTCGGCCTATGCCGCATCTGCTTGCGCAAACTCGCGCTCGAGGGGAAGATCCCCGGTGTTCGCAAGGCCAGTTGGTAAGAATCTATCGCACGAGAGAATGATCGATGGCAACAACAGATCCAGTCGCTGATTTCCTGACGCGCATCCGCAACGCCGGCAAGGCGAAGCATCGGCGCGTCGACATCCCCGCCTCCAAGTTGAAGAAGGCTTTGGCGCAGCTGCTCTTGGAGAAAAAGTTCGTCAGCGATGTCACGCTGCTCGAAGACAAGAAGCAGGGAGTCCTCCGGATTTCGCTGAAGTATCATCAGGGCAAGCCCGTGATCGCCGGCCTCCGCCGCGTCTCGCGTCCGGGCATCCGGAAATACGTCGCATGCGACGAGCTTCCGCGCGTACTGAACGGCCTCGGCATGGCCGTCATTTCGACCCCGAAAGGGATCATGTCGGATGCGCAGGCCCGCGCCGCCAAGCTGGGCGGTGAGGTTGTCGCATACATCTGGTAAGCGTTCGTTCTGTCAGGAGAAGAATCGTGTCACGTATCGGCAAGAAACCAGTCGTCATCCCGAAGGGCATTACCGTCACGGTCAAGGACGGATCGGTCAATGTGAAGGGACCGAAGGGCGAACTCGTCCGGACCATTCATCCGCAGCTCGCGGTTGAAGTCAAGGGGCAGGAGGTCCTTCTCACCCGTCCGAATGAAGAGAAACGCGTCCGTGCATTGCACGGCCTGTGGCGCGCACTGATCCAGAACATGGTCAGCGGCGTCAGCGAGGGGTACACCCGAAAACTGGAGATCATCGGTGTCGGGTACCGCGCAGAGATGAAAGGGACGAAGCTGAACCTGAACGTGGGGTACAGCCACCCGATCCTGTTCGGACCGCCGGAAGGGGTCAAGATCGAAACACCAACCCAAACGACCATCACGATCAGCGGCATCGACAAGCAGTTGGTGGGCCTCGTGGCGGCGAAGATCCGGTCGTTCCGCGTCCCCGAACCGTACAAGGGGAAAGGCATCAAGTACGAAGGCGAATACATCCGTCGCAAGGCGGGCAAGGCGGCCGCAACCGGTGCGAAGTAACGCCGCGCGGTTCATCTGTTGATTCGAAGGACGAAGCATCATGATCCAGAAAAACACCGTTGAACGAAGACTGAAGAAGAAGGCCCGTATCCGCAAGCGGGTCGAAGGCACGACCGATTGTCCCCGCTTGACGGTCTTCCGCAGTCAGAAGCACGCATACGCGCAGATCATCGACGACAGTACGGGGAAGACGATCGTCTCTGCTTCGAGCGTGATGAAGGAAGTGCGGGAGCAGGCAAAGGAAGCGAAGAAGCCGACCGACAGATTCAAACTGATCGGGCAGGCGGTGGCGAAGAAGGCGCTTGAGAAGAACATCACCAAGGTCGTTTTCGATCGTAACGGATACCTCTACCATGGCCGCGTGAAAGCGCTGGCCGATGGCGCCCGCGAAGGCGGACTCAAGTTCTAACAACCGATATACCGACAAACAGGTCCAATGGGAAAATTCAAAGCTGGTGAACTGGAGCTGAAAGAACGGCTCGTCCATGTCAACCGCGTCGCCAAGGTCGTGAAGGGCGGCCGGCGGTTCAGCTTCAATGCCATCGTCGTCGTCGGCGACGGCAACGGTCACGTCGGCGTAGGACTCGGCAAGGCCAATGAGGTCGCGGATGCGATCGCGAAGGGTGGCGACGATGCGAAGAAGAACCTCCTGACCGTGCCGGTTTACAAGGGAACGATCCCGCACTCGGTCATCGGCAAGTACGGCGCCGGCAAGGTGCTGTTGAAGCCGGCGTCGCCGGGAACCGGCCTCATCGCCGGCGGTGGCGTGCGCGCAGTGTTAGAATCGGCCGGCATCAAGGACGTTCTCACCAAACAAATGGGCTCGTCGAATCCGCACAACGTCGTGAAGGCGACCATCCACGCGCTGCTGAGCCTTACCGATGCGCGCCTGGCGGCGAACCGGCGGGGCATTCCCATTCACGAGCTCTTTCAATAAGCGGTAGCGATCATGGCCGACATGAAGAAGATCAAGATCACTCAGACAAAAAGCATCATCGACGAGTTGGAGAACGCAAAGCGGACCATCAAGGCCCTCGGCCTGGGCCGCCCGCGATATTCGGTCGTCAAGAATGACACGCCCCAGATCCGCGGCATGGTACGCGCCGTGCGTCATCTGGTGACGGTGGAAGAGGTGAAGTGATGGCACGAGACATTCTCAGTTCATTGACTCCGGCAGCGGGATCCCGCAGGAAGACCAAACGCATCGGCCGCGGCCAGGGCTCCGGCCACGGCGGAACATCGACGAAGGGTCACAAAGGGGCGAAGGCCCGGCGGGGTCACAAATTCAAGATCTGGTTCGAGGGTGGACAGATGCCTCTGACCCGGCGCGTTCCGAAGTTCGGCTTCACACCACGCAATCGGGAAGAGGTGCAGGTCATCAACGTCGCGACGCTCGCACAACTGGTCGAGAAGAAGAGGATCAGCGACGGTATCGTCACCCCCGCAGTACTCTACAAGGTCGGGGCGGTCTCCAAGAAGTCCGTCCCGGTGAAGATCCTCGGTGACGGCGGGTTGAACGTGAAGTTGGATGTCACCGCGCATGCCTTCAGCAAGTCGGCGGTCGCGAAGATCGAAGCGGCCGGCGGGAAAACCACGACTCTGACGAAAACTCCGGCGCACGCATGAGCAAGCTGACTGAAACCTTTACGAATATCTTCAAGATCCAGGAGCTCCGCGACCGTCTGCTGTTCACGGCAGCCCTTCTGATCATCGTCCGGATCGGCTCCCATGTCACGCTCCCCGGCGTGGATGCGGTGCTGCTGGCCGATACCATCAAGAAATCCTCCGAGAACACGCTGTTCGGCCTCTACGATCTCTTCGTGGGAGGCGCGTTCAGCAACGCGGCCATTTTCGCGCTCGGCATCATGCCGTACATCAGCAGCTCCATCGTCATCCAGCTGCTCGGTGCGGTCATCCCCTACTTCGCGAAGCTGCAGAAAGAAGGGGAGGATGGACGGAAGAAGATCACCCAATACACACGCTACGGCACCGTGCTCATTTCGATGCTTCAGGCAAGCGGCGTGGTGGTCAAGCTGACCCACACGACCGCGGCGGGCGGATTGCCGATCGTGCCGATGGAGGTGCAGGGCTTCTGGTTCACGTTCAGTACGATGATCATCCTCACGTCTGGCACGATCTTCATGATGTGGCTGGGCGAGCAGATCACCGAACGGGGCATCGGCAACGGAATTTCACTCATCATCTTCATCGGCATCATCGCGCGATTCCCGCATGCGATCCTCGATGAGTGGCAGTTGGTCATGGGCGGGTCGCGCAATCTCATCGTGGAACTGGTCATCTTCGTCGCCATGGGCTTCATCGTCGCGGGCGTTGTTCTGGTCACCCAAGGGACGCGCCGGATCCCCGTGCAATACGCAAAACGGGTCGTGGGACGCAAGGTCTACGGTGGCGTCACGCAGTATATTCCGTTGCGCGTGAATACGGCAGGCGTCATGCCGATCATTTTCGCCCAGGCGATCATGTTCGTTCCGCAGATCATCTTTTCGTTCTTCCCCGAGAGCGAGTTCATGAACGAGCTGTCGACGGATTGGTTCAGCTACACGTCATGGACCTACTCGATCGTCTACGCGCTGATGATCATCTTCTTCACGTACTTTTACACCGCGATCGCCTTCAACCCGAAGGACGTCGCAGACAACATGAAGAAGCAGGGCGGGTTCATCCCCGGCATTCGCCCGGGTGCCCACACCGCCGAGTTCGTTGACAACATTCTGACGAAGATCACCCTGCCGGGCTCGATCTTCCTGGCATTCGTTGCGATCCTGCCGACGATCCTGATGCGCGCCGGTATTACGCCGGGATTTGCATCGTTCTTCGGCGGCACGAGCCTTCTCATCATCGTGGGCGTCGCACTGGATACGCTCCAGCAGGTGGAGTCGCATCTGCTCATGCGCCACTATGACGGATTCATGAAGAGCGGCAAGATCCGCGGCCGCCGGATGTGACGTGGCGTCGATCCCGCTGAAGACGAAGGAGGAGATCGCGTTGATGCGGGAAAGCGGTCGCATCGTCGCGGAAGTCCTCAGCCTGGTTGCCGGACATGTCCGGCCGGGGATCACAACACTGGAATTGGATCGCCTCGCAGAGGAGTACATACGATCGCGTGATGCGGTCCCTGCGTTCAAAGGATATGGGCCGCGCACCAATCCGTTCCCGGCAACGCTCTGCGTCTCGATCGACAGCGTCGTTGTGCACGGCATCCCCGGACGTCGGGCGCTGAAAGAAGGAGAGTTGCTCTCCGTCGACGTCGGGGTGAAAAAGAGTGGGTTCTTCGGCGACGGCGCCTGGACCTTCGCGGTCGGCGAGGTCATCGAGGAGAAACAACGGCTGATGCGTGTGACCGAAGAGTCGCTCGCCGTTGGGATCGCGCAAGCGGTCGTCGGCAATCGCGTTCACGACATCTCAAGCGCCGTTCAGCAGTACGTCGAGGCGAACGGGTTTTCCGTGGTGCGGGACCTCTGCGGACACGGCGTCGGGAAAAAGCTCCACGAGGATCCTTCCGTGCCGAACTTCGGTGAGCGGGGGACGGGAGCGAAGATCCAAGAAGGAATGACGCTCGCGATCGAACCGATGGTGAATGCGGGCGGATGGCGGGTGGTGATGGAACAGGACGGATGGACCGTCCGCACTGCCGACGGAAGGCCGTCGGCCCATTTTGAACATACGGTCGCCGTGGTGAACGGCAAGCCGGAGATACTGACGACAGTCTGATTCATGGCCAAACAAGGACCCATCAAAGTCGACGGAGTGATCACGGATACGTTGCCGAACGCGACGTTCCGGGTCAAACTCGACAACAGCGTGGAGATCCTGGCCCACATCTCCGGCAAGATGCGCATGCACTATATCAAGATCCTCGTTGGCGATCGGGTCACGGTCGAGATCTCGCCATACGATTTGAGCAAGGGTCGTATCACATATCGGTACAAATGATCCAATCGGGAGTCGTGCCACGCGTGCGACTTCGTCGGAACGGATGAGGGAAGGACATATGAAGGTCCGGTCATCGGTCAAAAAGCTGTGCGAAAAGTGCAAGATCATCCGCCGCAAAGGCGTCGTCCGGGTCATCTGCAAGAACCCGAAGCATAAACAGCGCCAAGGATAAGGAAGGAGAGCAGTTGTGGCTCGAATCGCTGGAGTAGACTTACCACGCAACAAGCCCGCCGAGATCGGGTTGACATATATTTACGGCATCGGCCGCGCTACCGCCAAGGAGATCCTTGTGAAGGCGAAGGTGCCCGCGACCAAGCGCGTCAGTGAATTGAACGACGAGGAGGTCGCCGCGATCCGGTCCGTACTGCAGAGCGACTACAAGGTCGAGGGTGCATTGCGGTCGGAGACACAGCTGAACGTCAAGCGGTTGATGGACATCGGCTGCTATCGCGGACTCCGTCATCGCAAGGGCCTCCCGGCGCGCGGACAGCGGACGCGAACGAACGCCCGCACGCGGAAGGGGAAGAGGAAGACAGTGGCCGGCAAGAAGAAGGCCGAAAAGAAGTAATTCATACTCTATTGTAAAGGACGATTGCGGTGGCGAAGCAACAAGCAGCACCCGTTACGAAGAAAAAGAAGAAGGTCCACGTCGACGCCAACGGACGCGCGTATGTACGGGCGACGTTCAACAATACCATCGTGACGCTGACCGACACCTACGGAAACGTGATCTCATGGTCGACGTCCGGGAAGAACGGGTTCAAGGGCTCGCGGAAGAGCACACCGTTCGCAGCGCAGGTCGCGGCGGAAGCGGCGGCCAAGGAGGCACACGACCTCGGATTGCGCCGCGTCGAGGTCTTCATCAAGGGACCCGGCGGCGGACGCGAAGCGGCCGTGCGCTCGCTGCAGACCGCTGGGCTCGAGATCACGCTCATCCGCGACGTAACACCCATTCCGCACAACGGCTGCCGGCCGCCAAAGCGGCGCCGGGTTTAAGTCCGAATTCTTTTTCTTGATCTGGGAGACGTATGGCAAGGTATATCGATGCCAACTGCAAGCTGTGCCGTCGGGAAAAGCAGAAGCTCTTTCTGAAAGGCACGAAGTGTTTCACTGAGAAGTGTCCGCTGGAAAAGCGGAACTACGCGCCGGGCCAGCATGGCCAGTCGCGCCGAAGCCGTATCTCGGAGTACGGCGTTCAGCTGCGTGAGAAGCAGAAGGTGCGCCGGATGTACGGACTGCTCGAGACGCAGTTCCGGAATTACTTCGAGCGCGCGACCAAGTCGACCGGTCGTACGGGCGACGCGCTGGTGAAGTTGCTCGAACGGCGTTTCGACAATGTTGTCTATCGGCTCGGATTCGCCCCGTCGCGGAAGGCCGCACGCCAGCTCGTGCTGCACCGGCACTTCCTTGTGAACAACGCGGTCGTCGACATCCCCTCGTATCTCCTGAAGCCCGGCGATGTCATCCACGTCCGCGACAAGAGCAAAAAGCTGGACTTGATCCACGAGGGATTGAAGCGCGTCAAGGACAACGCCATTCTGCCGTGGCTCAGCATTGATAAGGGCGCGATGACCGGCACGTTCCTGACCATCCCGGAGCGCGCCGACGTGCCGCTCAACGCCAACGAGCAGCTCATCGTCGAGCTCTATTCGAAGTAACCGCGTCGCACCGCTGTCCGCATTCGACGGACGTCATCGGGGCCGAATGTTTCCACGGCCCTCAATGAGGGAAAGAACGTATGAGCACCATGCAAATGCCAGAAAAGGTTGAACTCGAACAGTCCTCCGCGTCCGCCATGTTCGGACGGTTTTTGCTCCAGCCGCTGGAAAAGGGGTTCGGCGTCACGATCGGGAATTCGATGCGTCGTATCCTGCTGTCCTCCTTGCCGGGGACCGCGATCACGGCCATCCGTGTGGACGGCATCAAGCACGAGTTTTCCACGATCACCGGCGTGGTTGAGGACGTCGCTGACTTCATCCTCAACCTGAAACAGGTTCGCGTGAAGCCGCTCAACAAGAAGGTTTCCCGCGTCGTTCTCCGCATCAAGGGTCCCGGGACGCTGACGGCCAAGGCGATCCAGGACGCGTCCGCGGAAGTGGAAGTGCTGAACCCCGATGCCCATCTGGCGACGCTGAACAAGGATGCGGATTTCGAGCTCGAATTGCGGCTCGGACGCGGGAAGGGATATGTGCCGGCGGAAGAGAACAAAGCGTCCGATCAGCCGATCGACATGATCCCCATCGATTCGATCTTCACGCCGATCCGCAATGTCCGCTATACGGTCGAGCCCACACGCGTCGGCGGCCAGACGGACTATGAGAAACTGATATTGGAGATCGAGACCGACGGGTCCATTACGCCCGAGGAAGCGGTCACCCACGCCGGCAAGATCCTGCGGGATCACGTCCAGCTGTTCATCAATCTTGGACAGGAGCCGGAAACGGAGAAGGTCGAAAGCGAGCAGGAGGCGGAATCCGCCCGCGTCCGCAAGATCCTCCGCATGTCGGTGGACGAGCTCGAGTTATCGGTCCGTTCGCACAACTGTTTGCGCTCGGCGAACATTAAGATCATGGCCGACCTCGTGCGCCGCACCGAGTCGGAATTGCTCAAGTTCCGGAATTTCGGCCGCAAGTCGCTGGCCGAGCTGTCCGAGATCGTCGAGCAGCACGGACTGACGTTCGGCATGGACGTCGACAAGTATTTGAAAGAAGGCAACGAGTAACGAGATTCCCTGAGGAAAAGCGAGTATGCGTCACCAAAACTCTGGACGAAAGCTTGGACGAACGGCGAGTCACCGCAAGGCGACTCTCTCCGCGCTGAGCATGGCATTGATCAAACACAAGCGCATCCGCACGACAACGGCGAAGGCGAAAGAAGCCCGCAC
>JBFYQI010000007.1:0-3706 GCA_041302875.1 Ignavibacteria bacterium | reverse complement strand
AACGCACGCCGACAAGCCGATCCGCTGTTTCACCAAGTGGGTTCCGAAACCGGGACCGATCGATCTGAAGATGACCCGGAACGCCGTCGAAATCGCGCTCTCCCGGCTTGGCGGTTCGGCGATCGATCTGATGCAGTTCCACACGTGGAACTACGCAGATCCAAGTTGGCTCGATGCGCTCTTTGCATTGCAGGACCTCAAGAGAGAAGGGCTCATTCGGCACATCGGCGTCACGAATTTCGACACGGCGCATCTGCGCGTTGCCGTCGCGAGCGGCATCGAGATCGCGACCAACCAGATATCATTTTCGCTCATCGATCAGCGGGCCGCCGGACGGATGGCCGAGTATTGCCTCTCGCAAGGCGTGAAGATCCTCGCGTACGGCACGCTGGGGGGCGGGTGGCTGTCCGACCGATGGCTCGGCGCCCCGGAACCGGATTGGAACGCGCTGGAGACCTGGTCGCAGATGAAGTACGGCCGGTTCATCCGCGTGGCAGGAGGATGGGAGGCGTTCCAGCGTGTGTTGCGGACCTTGTCGGAAGTCGCGAAGCGCCGCGGTGTCTCGATCGCGAATGTGGCGACGCGATTCATGCTTGACCATCCCGCGGTCGGTGCGGTGATCATCGGCGCACGCTTGGGCAAGAGTGATCACATTGCAGAAACGCTGAAGTTGTTCGAATTCTCTCTGGCGGCGCAGGATCGAGAGGATATCGCGACGGCGCTTGCTTCGCTACCGGCCATACCGGGGGATTGCGGTGACGAGTATCGTCGCCCGCCTTGGCTGACCGCCTCAGGCGATTTGAGTCATCATGTTTCGAATTTCCCGAAGCCGTACGCCGCACAGAACGACGAAACCGGACGCTCACGCGTTTTCAGCGGAACACCCTGGGAGCCGATGGCAGGCTACGCGCGTGCAGTGCGGTCGGGGAATCGGATTGCTGTCTCAGGAACAACGGCGTCGCATGGTTCGCGTCTGATCGGCGGAACCGATGCGGCAGCGCAGGCGCACTTTGTCATCGACAAACTTGAAGCGGCCATCGTCTCACTGGGAGGGGCGCTCGACGATGTGGTCCGCACGCGTGTGTTTGTTCGAAGGATGGAAGACTGGGAGGCGGTTGCCCGCGCCCACGGAGAACGGTTCGGAGCCATCCGTCCGGCGAACACGCTGGTCATTGCGGGACTGATCGGGGAGGAATATTTGGTGGAGATGGAAGCGGAGGCGGAGGTGGGAAACCAAGAAGATTGTTGATTGGAGATTATCGATTGTTGATTGAGGTACAGCGATTAGGGGCATCAATAAAGGAAGCCCGGTTGCCCGGGCTCTGTTGCACCTGCCATTTCCTAGCTTTGTTTACTGCGCGATCGTTGAAGCGAGCATCTTGATCGCATCAAAGATATCCTGGTCACGGCATTCTTCGCAGATGACCTCTCGCCCGCTTGTGACCTTTCCGGTTTCCACGTTCATCAGCCTCGCCGTGAACAGCATCGTTGTGCCGAGTTTTCCCACGCTGCCCATCAGGACGTGGTCCGCATTCAACAGCTTCCCCATCTTCACGCCTGTCGCTTCGTCGGCCATGAAACTCGATTGAAATTGCTGCTCCTTCAGCACGGCGGCGATCTGCGCGCGTTCGATGAGTGTGATGGACTCGACGTTCGCGAGCGACGTGGATAGCGAGCTCAGGCACATGTCCGCGATCTCCTGCGAAACGCCCTTTGCCTCGAAATCCAGGATCGCGAGACGAACGGGAGTGCCACGCTTGATCGCCGGATTCGTTCCGGTATTTGAACGGATACGCCCGCCCAATGATGGCAAGGAGGTGGTGGTCACGCTCGCCTCTCCGCGGTACTTCAGACCCCACACCGCCACGTGGCCGTCTTCCGATCCGACAGCGAGCCAGCGATTGTCTTCCGATATCGCAATGATGCGCGGACGTTCGGTGGCCGTCACTGTCCCGCCGATCTCCCCTTTTCGAAGATCGACGAACGAGATCTCGTTCCCTTCGTCCGGCACGGTGGCGACATGATCGTTCCCCGGTCCCATCGCCATGGCTTCAACGGTCGTCGGTATCTTGATCCGCTTGATCTCAGTGCCACTAGACCAATCGTACGCGATGACAAAGTTCTGACGAAGCAGGTCGTTCGGATTCGCCCCGCTTCGAATTCCTCCCTTGGGGATCGCAACCTCCTCCAGTCCGACGACCAGAACATTCGCCGAACGGTTCGTCGCCGCTGAATGCACGGCGTTTCCGGAACCTGCCAGCTCGCCGCTCTGCAGCGTCACTTCACGGATCTTGCGGAACGTGCTCGAATTCCAAACCACCACGGCACCCCGTTCCGTGATCGCTGCGAGTTGCTGGCCGGGACGATCGAATCCCAGAAAGAGCAGGTGATCCGTCACATCCGCTGCATCGGCAGTACCGGCGGGCATTGCCGCCTTGAGGTCGTAGAATTCGATCTGTTCGTCATCCGTAGCGATCGCCAACATCTGTTTCCCTGCGTCGATCGTTGCGCGGATTGGCGTCCTTCGGGTTCGGAATGTCGACATGGCGTCCGACTTCAGGAGATTCAGGAGCGAGACGGTGCCCTTGGCGTCGACGGCAACGACATCCTTGTTCTCACTCAGAAAGCTGAGGAAGATCACCGCTTCCGGAGTTTCGAGCGTCACGAGCGGGCGTTTATTCACCACGCTCCAGACGAGGATCTTGCCGTCGTCGTCGCCGATCGCGATCGTGTTGCCGTCGGAGGAAAACGCAAATGCGGTGATATCCTCTTTGCCGGCGGTTTGGAGGGAAGCATATGGGGACGTGAGAACATCCTGCGCCGCTATTCGCCCAGTGATCAGCAGCAGGAATATCAACGGCATGAAGTTGATGCGGGAATAACGCACGGTACGCATACGACGTCCTCCGGATGATGAGCTAGAAGAGGAAGCTGAATCCCGCGCCGAACAGCAGAATACCCCCTTCACTCCCTTCGGTCAACTGGAAGAGGTAGTTTCCGTTGACATCGAAGGCGGTCTTCTTCGAGATGTAGAACTTCACACCGGCGTTGATCCCGGCAGAACTCTCGCCAACGCTGAAATCCTGCTTGTAGTACCGGGCGCCCGCATAGGGAACGGCTTTCACATTCCCGGTGAGAAACGAGTACACGAAGAACGCACTGCCGCCGAACGTCGTCTCGGTGTTTGAGACATTGCGATAGAACGGCGGAGTCGCGATGAACTCAACCGACGGTGTCGTCGTGATCGTGAGCGTTGGAGCGAATCCCAGTTGGATATTGTTGGTGAAATAGTACCCGAGGGATCCCGAGATCTGTCCCATGCTGAACTTGTACTCGGTTCCGGTCGTTGTCATGTACATGCCGAGCAACTGCAGTTCCATATCCCCTTTCTGCTGCTGGGCGACGGCGATGAAGGTGGAGAGGAGAACCAGGAGAACCACAATGAATATGCGCATAGTGCCTCCGAGCTGTTGGTGGGTGAGGGGGAATGAGGGATGTCTTGTATTGTCGATTGTTGAGTGGTGATTGTTGATTGAAGAGATTTCAGATTCAAAGCAATCATCGAACAAGCATCATCCGTTTCGTCTCCCGAAAGTCGCCTGCTTGTATCGTGTAGAAATACACTCCGCTTGGCTGATCTCCTGCATCCCATGAAACCGAATGCCGTCCCGCCGGCCTGACTTCATCGACCAGCACCGCCACCTCC
>JBFYQI010000537.1:0-4181 GCA_041302875.1 Ignavibacteria bacterium | reverse complement strand
AAGCCATGCTCACATTCTCTAAGTACGCCTCTATTTCAGGCCTCGCCATATTGGCGATCCTGGTACTCCTGCCCCTCCGCATCTCGGCTGCGACAGCGCCTGACACACTTGCCGGTTTCCGGAGAAGTGAAGTCCTTATTCCCATGCGTGACGGAGTCAGGCTGAGCACGATGATCTTCACACCGATTTCGCACGGTGCTTCTCTCCCGATTGTTCTGGAGCGCGGGCCGTACGAGTTCGGCGACACAAAGATCCGAGCCCGGTTCGTCGCTCGAAAGAGAATGGTCGAAGACGGCTACATTTTCGTCTACCAGAACATCCGTGGGCGATACAAGTCAGAGGGAAAATTCGTCATGTTGCGGCCGGGGCGCGACCGGTCAGACCCGAAATCGGTCGACGAAAGCACCGACACTTATGACACGATAGACTGGCTCATCAGGAATCTCCCCGACAACAACGGGCGGGTGGGCCTGGACGGGACTTCTTACAATGGATGGCTTGCGATAATGGGTACCATCGAGCCACACCCGGCGCTGAAGGCAGTGGTAGAGAAGGCATCCCCCGCAGACATGTACATCGGGGACGATTTCCACCACAACGGCGCGTTCCGGTTAAGCTACGGATTTGAGTATGCGTTCATGGAAGAAGCCTTAAACGTCGACACCCTTTTCCCGTTTGACCTGTTCGACACGTACGAGTGGTATCTCCGCCTTGGTCCCCTCTCCAACGCGAAGAAGACCCACGCCCGCCTTCCAAGCTGGATCGACTTTGCCACCCACCCCGACTACGACCAGTTCTGGAAGACTCAGTCGCTAGCGGGACGGTCGCGTCGCCGCACTGTCCCGACCCTGCACGTTGCTGGATGGTGGGACCAGGAGGACGCTTACGGACCGCTCAAGGCATACGAATTGTTCGAACGGACCGACACAGCGGGATGGAACTATCTCGTTGCGGGCCCATGGAATCATGGCGGTTGGAACCTGGGAACCGGCCATCGCCTCGGGCATGTCCAATTTGGCGATTCCACGGCATCCTACTACCGTGATAGCGTCGAGGCCCCGTGGTTTGCCTATTTCCTCAAGGAGCAGGGGAAATTGGATCTTCCCGAAGCGCTCACATTCAGAACCGGAACAAATAGATGGATCAGACATATTGCTTGGCCTCCTGCGAAGGGAGCGACACTGCGAAATCTCTACTTCCGTGAAAACGGATCCCTTTCGTTCGCGATACCTGACACAGCCAGCGGTTTCGACAGCTACGTCTCAGACCCTGCAAAGCCGGTACCCTACAGAACGCGGCCCGTGGAGTCGACGTACGGGCCGGGTTCCCGCTGGAGCACATGGCTTGCCGAAGACCAGAGGTTCGTCCACCAGCGGTCGGATGTACTCTCGTGGACCTCAGAGACCTTGACAGAAGATATTCTCGTCTCCGGGAACATCTCCGCGCACCTGTTCGCGTCAACCTCCGGAACGGACTGTGACTGGGTTGTCAAACTCATCGATGTCTACCCGGGTGTCTACCCCGATGATCCGGCGATGGGAGGGTATCAGTTGATGATCGCCGCGGATGTTCTTCGCGGCAAGTACTTGAAGAGCTTCGAGAAACCTCGACCGTTGGTTCCGGACCGCGTGGAGGAGTTCGCGATCAATCTCCTGGGCCATGACCATTGCTTCAGATCGGGACATCGCATCATGGTGCAGGTCCAGAGCACCTGGTTCCCGATTATCGACAGGAACCCGCAGAGATTCGTCGGGAACATATTCGAAGCAACAGAAGCAGATTTTCAGCCAGCGACACAGCATGTGTATCGCTCTGCGGCATACCCATCGCACTTACAACTTCCATTGATGGAGCGTCCCTGAGTGCTCACGTGCACTTCGTCAGCAGGTTCTTGAGTGCGTGCTTTGGAACTGCCCTCATTTCGCTCGATTCTAAGATTGTCGCAATCTTCGGGACCAAGAGGCCCGCGGAAAGATCCCGCATGATGGAAACCAGTTTTCCTGCGAGAAGAGTGTCAGGTGACCAGGCTGTGGTCCGAAACTGCAGAATTCAGCGAGGTTTCATTTCTCAGCCGTGAGAGATGACGAGCCGCTATGCCGCCAAAACGTCGCGGCTTTCGTGTGCATGAGTGTACTCTTTCGTAACTCCGGATCTCAGTCTCCCATAATCGTTTCAGCAAATTAGAGGCGGTTTGACTCTCGCGCCCCCCTTCCGTGGTATTCCGGCGGACTGTTGGTGCCTTGTGCCTTCGGGATCACACACGCATGCGTAGGTTTCCCATGATCGGCAAAGTTGTCTTTCGCTACAAGATCCTCAAGCGCGTGGGTGGCAAAGGTAACGCGGAAGAAGCAATGAAAGTGCAGGGTAGCAGCTTTGTTTGCAAAAAAAGAGTTTGATTCGTACCTTGAACAACAAATGAGGCTTCCACATCTTTAGCAATTGACAATTCGCAAGAACTGAACGCTGGGAGTCCTTGAGTCTGGAAGCCTCATTCTCTCAGCGTTTTCTTTTTATTTGAGAGCTGGCAGAATGGCCCCGCCAGACAACGGCGGGATTTCGCGCGTAGCAAGTGCGCGCTCAACTATTGCACCGATCTTGATTGTTCTTTTCATCCCGGAGAGCTGGCAGAATGGCTATTGCATTCGCCTTCGGCGAACGGCCGCAAGGACTTGGGGGAGCTCGGAAGAAAGAAGGCTGGGGTTGTTGGAGGATGATGCATAGAAGTTCATTGGAGAGCTGGCAGAATGGCTATTGCATTCGCCTTCGGCGAACGGCCGCAAGGACTTGGGGGAGCTCGGGAGAAAGAAGGCCGGGGTTGTTGGAGGTTGATGCATAGAAGTTCATTGGAGAGCTGGCAGAATGGCTATTGCACCAGTCTTGAAAACTGGCGGGCGCAAGCCCTTGGGGGTTCGAATCCCTCGCTCTCCGCATGCATGGGGAATATTTTGTCTACATTCTTTTTTCGCCGACGTTCAATTCCACGTATGTTGGTCAGACGCAGGACGTAGGAAGTCGCCTTGACCGCCATAACCGGGGGATGGTTCAGTCGACACGGAGATATCTTCCGTGGGTACTGGTTCACGTTGAAACATTCCCGAGCCGGTCTGCAGCGATGAAGCGGGAGCAGTGGTACAAATCAGGAGCGGGTCGGCGGACGATCGATCAGTTGCTGAGGGGAAAAGGGCTCCGGTAGAATGGCTATTGCATTCGCCTTCGGCGAACGGGCGCAAGCCCTTGGGGGTTCGAATCCCTCGCTCTCCGCTCGACTGCGTTCCGCCATGAAGCGGCGGAACTTCGTCGAGCGAGCAAGGAGATGCCTTTTAGAGGCTTTCGTAGGACAGGGAGCTATCCATCTGTTCGGGGGGGGCGATGATGTTGAATTGGTTCGTGTATTTTCTTCGGAGCACAAAGAAGGATTGGATCTACGTGGGGATGACAGGGAATCTTGAGCGTAGAATGAGAGAACATTCCGAAGGACTGGTTCAATCCACCAAAGCATATAGACCACTCAGACTGTCTGGCTATGTAGCTGTCGAATCCCGAGCGATTGCCCTAAAACTGGAGAAGTACTTCAAGGGAGGTTCGGGCAAAGCCGTACTTAAGAAGCGCATTCTTCCGCCCAAACCTCCGATAGCTTGAAGACTTTCCACATAACAGACTCGCTGCATGCCTTGGTTATAGTTAGATGACCAAGGTCGACGAAGCCCGAAGGGCGTAGTCGACCCTCCACTATCCCTGAACATTCCATGCCACTACGCTCCGCTCTCCCCGCCTGGCAAGCTCTGACCTACCATGCCAAGGCCGTCCGTCCGCTGCATATGCGCGATCTGTTCGCCAAGGATCCGGACCGCTTCAGGAAGTACTCGCTCGAGTGGAATGACTTCCTGATCGACTACTCGAAGAACCGGATCACGGAAGAGACCATCCCGCTTCTCATCGCCCTCGCGCGTGAAGCCCAAGTGGAACAATGGCGCGACAAGATGTTCGCCGGAGAAAAGATCAATCTCACCGAAGGACGGGCCGTTCTGCACACGGCGCTCCGCAATCGCTCGGCGCGTCCGGTGTCTGTCGACGGAAAGGACGTCATGCCCGACGTCCGCCGCGTCCTTGCGCATATGCGCGCGTTCTCCTCTGCCGTCCGCGACGGTTCGTGGAAAGGCTATTCCGGTCAGCGAATCTCC
>JBFYQI010000533.1:0-3781 GCA_041302875.1 Ignavibacteria bacterium | reverse complement strand
CTATATTGTAGTTTGGCACTGCTCTACAATTTCCCCATGTTGTGGGGTGTTCGCTGAGTTCCTCTTCCACGACCGAGTCCCGGTCGGCTGACCTTCGATGCCTCATCAACGAACATACGCTCTCCCCTGTTCTCTGATCAGACAGTCCAGACATCTGTTTGATCGCGCAACGCATCCTGACTGTTTCCGTCGCACTACAATGCATGCCTTTCGTTCCATGTGAAGGAGATTCATCCATGCGGCTTGCCACATTCGTTCTCCTCATCTGTTGTGTCCTGATTGCTACCGCCGAACCGATCGGAACCTCGGGAAAGATCGCCGGAGTCGTCACCGACTCACGGACCGGCGATAAGCTGGTCGGCGTCAATGTATTGGTTGAAGGAACCTCTCTCGGAGCGTCGACCGACCTTGACGGGTATTTCGTCATTCTCAACGTACCGCCGGGGTCTTACTCCCTCAAAGGTTCTTTGATCGGGTATTCCCCCATCATGATCAGAAATGTCCGAGTGGAGATCGACCAGACAACGACCATCGACTTTGCGCTCACGGAAACGGCGATAAATGCTGAAGAAGTGGTCGTCATCGCAGAGCGCCCGGTAGTCCAACGCGACGTTGCTGGAAGCCGTGCAAACATCGGAGCGGCGGAAATTCAGAATCTTCCCGTCTCGCAGGTTTCGACGATCGTCGGTTTGCAGGCGGGGATGCAAGGCCTGGCCGCGCGCGGAGGTTCGCTTGATCAAACGGCTTTCGTGTTGAACGGGTTGACGCTTCGTGACGCCCGGAATAACCAACCGTATTCCGCCGTTTCGCTTCTGGCCGTGGAAGAGGTCCAAGTCCAGACGGGGGGCTTCAGCGCGGAGTATGGAAATGCGCGTTCGGCCGTGGTCAACGTCGTCACAAAAGAAGGAAGCCCACAACGCTACTCCTTCGGGTTCAACGTTCGCTACGCACCGCCGACGAAGAAGTACTTCGGCATGACGCCCAACAACTTCGATTCCTATTGGGTCCGTCCGTTCCTGGATCCGGAAGTCAGTTGGCTTGGTACCGCCAGCAATCCGGCGACCGGATATGTAAGCCCGTGGGATAGCTGGACGCAGGCGCAATACGTTTCTTTCCAGGGATGGACTAAGATCTCCCAGGCAACACTTGCAGACAATGATCCCACGAACGACTTGAGCCCCGAAGCGGCCCAGCAGGTCTATTTGTGGCAACATCGGAAGAAGTTCGACGCCACGAAGCCTGACTACGATGTCGACCTCTCGTTTGGCGGACCGGTCCCCGGGGGTGAAAGGCTCGGCAACCTGCGCTTCTACTCGTTCTTCCGATTCTCCAACACCCAGTATGCTGTACCGCTCTCACGTGACGCTTACACGGATTACAGTGCTTCCATGAAGGTCACGTCCGATGTCGGCAAAGGCATGAAACTCATGGCGGAGTTTCTCTACGGGCGGAATGAAGCCGTCGATGCGAACCAAAATGGGGTCTACGGCAGTTTTGGTTCGGCAGCTTCCATCTTCAGCTCCATGACCCAGGTCAGCTACATCGACACCCGACTCTTCGCGACCGATTACTGGGCGCCGAACAGCGTCAATCGGATGAACATCGGCGTGAAATTCACGCATGTTCTGAGCAGCCAAACGTTCTATGAAGCAAGTTTCCAACGCTTCTCTTCCTCGTACAGCACCAATCCAGGGAGTTTGCGTGATACGTCACGCATCTACAAGTTCGGCGATAGCTACTACCTGGATGAGGGACCGTACGGGTTCTTCCCGACACCTCCGAACTACACCTCGCTCGGCATCGATCCGTATCTTCGCATGGGCGTCGGCTTCAGCAACGCGCGCGACACGAGCAAACTGGCCAGCTACACGGGACGGTTTGACATCGTCAGCCAACTCGATCGCAGCAACCAGATCAAGGCGGGTATCGAATTCAACTACATCGTCAACGAGGTCAACTACGGATCCGTCGATGCGGTGCTGCCGGTCGGACGCAGCACTTCCAAATGGACAAGCTATCCGCTCCGGTTTGAAGCCTACGTGAAAGACAAGCTTGAGTTCGAGGGACTCGTCGTTGATGCGGGTCTTCGCTACGCCTTGTCGCATGCCGGGGGCGAATGGTATACGTATGATCCATACAGCAAGGCCCTCGTGGGCGTGAAGTCGTTTGGCATCGACACGCTCCTGCAGAAAGAGCCGACCAAGGTGGTCACAGCGCTGATGCCTCGCTTGAATGTCGCATTCCCCATCACGGAAGATGCGAAGTTGTTCTTCAACTACGGCCACTTCCGGCAGCTGCCCCTCCCGGAGAACCTGTTCCTTGTTCGACGCGAGACCTTCACCAGCGACATCGTTCGTATGGCCAACCCCAACCTCCCGCTGCCGAAGACCGTGGCATACGAACTCGGCTACGAACACAACCTGTTCGACCTGATGCTCTTGCGGATCTCGGGGTATTACAAAGATATTTCGGATCAGTCGCAACTCGTGAGCTACGTCGCACGTGACAACAAACCGAATTATAGCGTTACGACAAATGCTTCCTATGAAGACATCCGTGGATTCGAGATCACGCTCACGAAGAACCGTGGATCATGGATCCAGGGGTTCGTCAATTACACGTACCAAGTCAACACCAGCGGCAGCTTCCTGTATCCTGTCGCTTATCAGAATCCCCTGCTTCAGATCGAACAACAGAATACGAATCCCGTCCAATTTCGTCCCGTGCCTCAACCCTACGCGCGGATGAATGTGGATATGTTCACTCCCTACGAATGGGGCCCGAAGATATTCAACGTCCAACCGTTCAGCGACTGGCATTTCAACCTGCTGGGAACGTGGTTCGCGGGCAGTTACATGACGTGGACGGGTGGTGGCGGCGGGAATCCTGACATCGTGAACAACCTTCAGCGGCGCGATTCCTGGGGGCTGGACCTGCGCGTCAGCAAGTCGCTGAAGCTGGGCCCGATGAACATGGTCGCCTATATGGACATCAGCAATGTTCTGAATATCAAACAACTGACAACGTACGGCTTCGTGAACAACGCGGATTATCTTGCCTACATGAAGTCGCTCCAGCTGCCGGATGAATTCACCAAGTACTACAAGGAGAATATTCCGGGGAACGACCGCCCGGGCGACTATCGCGCCGCTGGCGTCGCGTACCAGCCGTTCGTGCGCGTGCTCAATCAGGCAGATCTGCCGACAAACGTCGCGGATCCGTCTGTCCTTCGTGCATTCTATTATCTTGCAAACGTCAAGTCCTACGTTCAATACGACGCTGCCACAAGCCGGTGGAAAGTTGTCGAGCAGAGCATCGTGGACAGGGCGATCGAAGACAAGGCCTATATCGACATGCCGAATCAGGATTGGGCCAACTTCCTCAATCCTCGGATTGTGTTCTTCGGCCTCCGAGTTACTTTCGATCTTAATTGATCTGCGCCCCTCGTACACGCAGATCAATCTCAACAGGAAGGTATGATCACTATGACTTCTCAACAGATGAACTCATCTCGGTGGTTTCTCCGGCTCTTCCTCCCGGCGTTGCTGGTCCTCCTGGTACACGCCGTCGGAATGGCCCAGGGCCAAGTGAAGTGGCTGGCCGTCGGATCGCTCCAGAACTGGTACTCCGAAAAGAGCTGGGAAATCGAAGAAGGCTTTGTGCTGCAGCAACAGTATGGATTACGCTGGCCAGCCCAGTACAAGCGTCAGGATCACCAGGCGGCGAAGTCCATGTGGATCGGTGTGACGGACTACACCGACGGCAGCGGAAATTTGTGGCC
>JBFYQI010000510.1:0-4160 GCA_041302875.1 Ignavibacteria bacterium | reverse complement strand
TTGGCTGGAGGTCGTCGAATCCATCGACTGTTTGCGTGGACGCGTGGGACCAGGATCTGATGATCTGATGGAAGTCACGCTCGTTCTCACGGGAGCGATGGTGCACCTGGGCGGGAAAACCTCGTCGATCGAGGATGGTGTTATGCGCTGCCGCGAAGCCCTCGCATCGGGTGCGGCGTATCAGAAGTTACTCGAGCTTGTCAAGATCCAGGGGGGAGACACTGCATTCATCGAGGATCCCGAGCGCTATCCCAACGCAGCGATCTCGATCGACGTTCACGCCACCGCGCGCGGTTATGTCGGATCGATCGATTCGTTCGAGGTCGGACTCTCTTCGATCATGCTGGGTGCGGGGCGGGAAAAGGTCGACGATATCATCGACCCAAAGGCGGGGATCATCATCAGGAAGAAGGTTGGGGACGCCGTGCAGGAAGGTGATGTGCTGGCGACGTTCTACACCGATCGCGAAGGCGTTGTCCCCGCAGCGCATGATCGCATCGCCGCCGCGTACGGCATTCAAACACAAGCGCCGGCGAAGTCCCCGATGATCGTGAGCGTTGTCGATGGCTCGGGCGTCCGACCCTGGAAGAGCGCCATCAGCTCAACCTAGGCCTTCACCTTCTTCAGGATCTCGATCATCTGCTCGTGGACCAGGCCGTTCGTGCTGAGCATCCGCTTGGTGTAGATGGTCGGACGATTCCCATCGAAGTCGGTCCAACGCCCTCCTGCTTCCTGCACCAGCAAGACCCCTGCAGCCATATCCCACGCATTGAGTTTCACCTCCCAGAACCCATCGAAGCGACCAGCGGCGACGTAGCAGAGATCGAGCGCCGCGGAGCCCAGCCGTCGAACGGCCTGAGCGGTGACGAGAAAGTGCTCAAAGTGCTCGATCGCATGGTCCGGATTCTCACTGATATCATACGGAAATCCAGTGACGAGCAGGCTGTCCGCAAGCCGCTCGGTCGTGGACACGCGAATCGGCTCGCCGTTCAGAAACGCCCCGTGCCCCTTCTCTGCCGTGAACAGCTCGTCCAGATTCGGATCGTAGACCACGCCGAGGATCACTTCTCCTTGGTACTCGAGCCCGATGGAAACACAGAAGATCGGAAGTCCGTGCGTGAAATTCGTCGTTCCATCCAGCGGATCGATGACCCACTTATATGGTGAGGAGCGTTGATGACTCCCCGATTCCTCGCCGAGGAAATCATGGTCCGGGAATGCCTCCGTGATCCGCGAGATGACGATCGACTCAGAACCCCGATCGATCTCGGTGACCAGGTTCTTTGATTGCCCATCCTTCCGCTCGATCAGGCGAGCCTTTCCCGCATACTGTTTCAGATATGCGCCTGCTTCCCGAGCAGCAGCAACAGCCACCTTCAGCATTGTCTTTTCCACCGCGATCCAGACTCCATGAGACGTTATCGTACTGTTAATACTGAAAGATACGACTTTTTCCGCTCCGGTCTTCATTGCACCGAATGGCATTTTCTCGTACGTTGAAACGGTTCGCCGTCATCACTCCGGACATCGATGAAATTCGCACTCCTGGCATTCATGCTCCTCCTGGTCGGCTGTGGCTCCCCTGCCGTCGAGGAAGTCCCCCTCGAGCTCAATGACCTCGCGATCGTCGTCACCGATTCGTCGCGGGAGATCGGATACACGAACAAGCGCTCCGGATTTCTTTATACCGAATCAAACGGACCACATCGTACAGGCTGGCAAGGCTGGCACGTCTTCGCCCGGAAACTGCTGGATGACGTACGCATCACGGTCGATGACAGCGTGTTGCACAAGGAATCGGCCGAACGCGTCACGGTCCTGCCGCATCAATTCTCGCGGTCATACCCTACAGGCGTCGTTGAGACCATTACCCTGCTTGATTCCGTCGATGCGCTGCTTGTCTCGCTAGGCGGCATCGAGAACCGGCGGATCTCCGCCTCGCCTCTCTTTGATCGGTCGATGCGGCCGGAAGACTACATCCGTCTTGCCACGGACGGCATTCACCGCACTGTGTATCGTCCGTTGCTCACGGACGGCGAGCGCTCCGACGCACCAGCGTGGATCGCAATGACCATGTCCGGATCTTCCATCCTCGCAGACACGAGTGCGATGAGAATCGGCCGACGACTGAGCACCGGAACAGTATCGACCACGCATCGAGGGAACATCGTTCACATTCTGTTCTGTGCCGGCAGGGATGAATCCGAGGCGACGACGCTCACGAAATCGATCCTCCCGAAGGTCGAATCCCTGGTGGCCGAACGAGCCTCCCGGATGCAGCGACTCCTCGATGCGGCGCTCTTCCGTACGAACGATGCTCGATTTGATAAAGCCTATGCGTGGGCCGTGATCTCCATGGATGCACTCATTATGGACCAGGTGCGCAAAGGGATCTTTGCCGGTCTGCCTTGGTTCAACAACTACTGGGGGCGTGATTCCTTCATCTCACTCGCCGGAGCGACGTTGGTCACCGGCCGATTCGCGGAAGCGAAAGAGATCCTGCGATCGTTCGCAGATTGGCAGGAGAAGAACCCTGCAAATTCCAACCATGGCCGCATCCCCAATCTCGTAACTACCTCGAACATCGGCTACAATACGGCGGATGGTACACCGTGGTTCGTCATCGCACTCAACGACTACGTGAAGGCCTCGGGCGACACGGCGTTCGGTCTTGCAATGTACTCCGTCGTAAAGCGCTCGATCGAAGGAACGATCCGTCATCATATGGACAAGGATGGATTTCTCACGCATGGAGACGCGGAAACATGGATGGATGCCGTCGGACCGGATGGGTCCTGGTCGCCGCGCGGCAACCGCGCTTGTGACATCCAAGCGCTCTGGTTTCGACAACTCCTCGCCGGAGCATCTTTCGCACGACAAGCCGGCGATGAACGCGCGGCAGCCGAGTGGGAAGCGCTGATGGACAGATTGCTCGCATCCTTTCAGAGATCGTTCATCGATGCAAAACGTGGATTCATCATCGATCACTTGAACACGGACGGCTCTGCAGATCCGAAGATGCGCCCAAATCAACTCTTCGCACTGAGTCTCGTGCAAGATGCGAAGATTCGCGTCAGCGCGTTCAAAGCGGTCACGGAAGGATTGGTCTATCCGCACGGTGTCGGCTCATTGGCTCCGGAAGACCCGGACTTCCATCCGTTCCATCATCATGAACCGTACTACGTGCAGGACGCTGCATATCACCAGGGAATCGTCTGGACCTGGCTCGCCGGACCGTGGATCGATGCGGCCGTGCAATTGGGTAAGCCGGACCTCGCATTTCAAGTCACGGAGAACATGATCGGACAGCTGCTCGACCGGGGTGCGGTCGGAACCATCTCCGAGTTGTTGGACGCTGCCCCGCGAGCCGGGGAACGAGAACCTCGGCTCTCTGGAACATTTTCTCAGGCGTGGAGTCTTGCGGAGTTCATCCGGACGGCACACCAGTCGTACGCAGGCGTCACTGTCAACGCGAATGAGCGAACGGTCTATCTATTCCCACGCTTGCCGGAGGGACTTCATGACGCACACCTCGCGGTGCCCATGGGACGCGAGCGCGTATTCATCACCCTGAGCGCCGGGAGCGGATCGGGAACCATCCGCCTCGCGATGAAGGATGTACGAGCACCAATCACCTTCGTCCTCGGCTGGCCCGTGACGCACCGCACCGGCAGACGCTGCTCATTCACCCTCTTCCCGGAACACGATGTCAGTGTCCGCATCCTGGAGGAGGATTATGAAGTGACAGGGCATCATGGCGATCCGGTCGAGATCGAATCGTTCCGTCAAGACGCACCAATGTTCGATGAACTGAACGGACTCCGGCTCGCAACGCCCCGGATCCCGTCCGGCACGCGAGCGGTGCTCGGTCCCGCCCATGAACTCCTGACGCTTGCCCAGATCAAGTCGCCGCAACATGGAGCGCGCATCGTGCTCGATGCCGTCGACCCTGAGAGGGACGATCGCGGTCCGGGACACTTCGCGTATCCGCTCAATGCAAGCTTCCATCCAGGTATCCTCGACCTCACGCGCTTCTCCGTCGCGGTGAACGACACGGACATCTTTTTCCAGCTGACCTTCCGCAGCTTAAGCGATCCCGGCTGGCATCCGGAGTATGGATTTCAACTGACATACGCCGCCATTGCGATCGATACGGACGG
>JBFYQI010000489.1:0-6355 GCA_041302875.1 Ignavibacteria bacterium | reverse complement strand
TTGCGGAGGCATTCCCATCTGTGCCCATTCTTCCTTCGCAGGACCGTAGAGACCGGGAACTTTCAGTCCGGCCTGGCGCATGAGAACGGTCATTTGCGCGCGATGATGGATCTGATGTCGGATAAGCGCGAGGAGAACGGTGGTGCGTTTCCATTGCTCGCCGTACATATTCACTTCTTCGGACAGGGACGCATCGGACCACCGGGTCTTCACCGCGTCCGCAAGTGCGGCTGAAGCGTGGTCGTACGTGCGGGCGATCTCGGCGGCGCTGGCGGGAAGGGGGGCATCCTCGGGAGGTGCGGTGAAGGTGAGTCCTGCGCGAGCGCCCATCTCACCCAACGTGAGGACGATGTGCCATGCGAGGAATCCGAGCGAACGTCCGTCGGGTGTCACACGCTGCGAGAGCGCGCTGTCCGACAAGTTGCGCAGGATCTTCAGGGTACCGAGGCGTTCTTGACGCCAATCGGTGAGAAAGCTGTCGACCGTGGTATACATAGAAACCCTCCGTCGACAAGTTACTTCAATGTCATCGCACCTGCAAGAGCATCGCGCAGCGCAACCTGACCAAGCCGTGTGAAGTTGATGGATTCTCCAAGGATCCGTGATGCCTCTTGCGGCGCGTGGAATCCGGTGGAATTCTCCGCTTCGACGAAGTCCAGATAGAACTGCGCCTTGCGCTGGTAGTTCTGCGCTGTTGCGAGTCTCGTGGAATCGACGCCGCGTTTCCGCGCAGATCGGATGTCGCCGATCAGTGCCACGATGGCGTCCATCGCGAGATTCCGCATCCGAAACGTACGCTCCTGGATCGTCTCCACGCGTGCCTTGAGTTCGTCTTCCGACCACTTGTGGCATGTCTGGCACGCGCGGTTGATGTTCAGCAACGGACTGCGGACATGATGGTCGCTGATCTTGAACCCGCCGACCCGCTTGTAGGGCATGTGGCAGTCCGCGCACGCAACGCCTGAACGCGCGTGGATGCCCTGGTTCCACATCTCAAATTCCGGATGCTGTGCCTTGAGCGCCGGTGCCCCCGTTTCCGCATGGACCCAATCCTTCTGTTTCACCTCATCATAGTACGCCATGATGCTGTCGATCTGCAGCCCTTTGTGCCAGGGATAGACGAGCCGCTTCTCCGGTCCCTTGAAGTAGTACTCGACGTGGCACTGACCGCACACGTACGCGCGCATCTCCTGACGCGTGGCCATCGTGTTGACGTCATAGTTGTTGATCCCCTGAGACGCCTTCAGTGCGCGGATCCCCTCCATGAAGGCCGGACGGGTCACGCGCAACTGCATGGAGGCCGGATCATGGCAATCGATACAGGCGACCGGATGCTCGACGAGTTTGCGCGCTTCGGTGTAAGGCATCTGGTTCATCTTCTCAAATCCCTTGATCAGATCGCCGTTCCCGAGTCGTTTGTAGGGGAGGTAGACCGATGCATGACAATGCATGCACGTGCCCGGTTGCTTCGCAACGGATTGGCGCTCGGTGAAGGTCTGATCATCCAGCATGTAGGCGTGTCCCCGCTCTTCCCGAAAATCGGTCGCAAAGGCGTAGCCGGCCCACAGCGTCTTCAAGCGGGGATCTTCCTCCAGGCGGGATTGCGCGACGACGGAGCGGGGATCGACGTTTGAAGGGGTTCGTGGGACGGCCTCGCTTCCACCGAAGCGGGTGCGCACCTGGTCGACCGTGCGTTTGTAGTCGTCATGCTGGAGTGGAAAGTTCTTCCCCCAAACTTCGGGGGCCTCGATCGTGTCGTTTAGGTCCACGACCCGATAGAACGGCGTGAGCCCTTCCTGCTTTCGTTCGAAGATGTTCAGCAGCAGGGCGATTACGGCGATGGAAACGACAGCCGTGACGATGGCGATCGTGGCAATGAGACGAACGGGTTTGCGCGGGGTGGATGGTTGGGTGTTCATGATGGTGCCTCACAAGGATGCGAAGGAGATTCATTCCAAATGGCCGACCGAACGATGGCAGCTGACGCAGGAGTGCTCATTGGAACCGGTGTGGGGGCCGTCAATGGCGTCGACGAGATCTTGATGGCACTTTCCGCACGATTCCTGAGTGATGGCGCGGTTCGATTCTTTGATGCGTATGCGATCGGGGAACCAGCCGGTCGTGAATGCAAAGGAATGCCAGAATCCATTTGAGGCTTTGGTCGCATACTTGCCGACGAAGCCGGACGGTGTGTGGCAGTCGTTGCAGGTGGCGACCGCACGATGGCTGGATTTCAGCCATCCGTCGAACTGCTCGTTCATGACATGGCAATTTGCACACGCATTCGGGTCGTCGGTCATGTACGAGGCCCCCTTCGCATAGACGAAGGTGTACGCGCCGACGCCGATGGCGACTCCGAGAAAGATCCCGGCGATGATGCTGGCTGTTCGCATGAGGATATATTCAGATAATTATATCTGATATTAACTCCACTAAAATACTCAATGGCCGCATGAGATGCAACCAGTTCCTGTTGAGCGTTGTGGCAGGGATTCTTGGGGCGGTCAGGACCCGCGGTACCCGTTCCAATCCTCGAGGGTGTCTATGTCGATGCCGGCCTCCGGCGCTTCGACGAAACGGGCAACGTGCTGGTGCTGGAGGATGACTTGCTTGGCGCCGTTGTCACCGGTGAGGGAACGCAAGTGCGGGAAGATGGAGCGGCGATAGACCGCCGGAACGCCGACCGTATCCGCATACCGGCAGGCGACGATCGACGCATCCGTGTGGAGGACCTCCGCATGAAGTCGTTTCAGAAGCGATGTAGTGACGGCGGGCTGATCGGCGAGCATAACGAGCATCAGATCTTCGTCGGGGGGGAGGGCATCGATTCCCGCACGCAGCGACGATGCGATCCCGCTCTGCCATGCCGGATTCTCCACGACATGAACCGGTAGGTCCTCGATGGCTGAGCGGATTGCGGGAGCTTCGGCGCCGACGACCACGACGACTGTTCCGAGCGCGCTCGCGATCGCCTCAAGGACGATTTGCCGAACAAGGGGGACGCCCTTGACCTGAAGCAGCTGCTTCTGCGCGCCGAGTCGTGAAGACCCTCCGGCGGCGAGGACGACGAGATGCATGATTACCGGCGCTTCCTGAGGATCTTCTCCATCTCATCCATGACGCGGTTCATCTTCTGCATCGTCAATTCGAACGGCTTGGAGGTGGTCATATCCACGCCTGCGTTGCGGAGCAAGGCGATGGGGTAGTCCGAACTTCCCGCACCAAGGAACTGCAGGTAGCGTTCGCGTGCGGCGCCGTTTCCCGCAAGCACCTCTTCCGACAGCGCCGCCGACGCAGTGAATGCCGTCGCATATTGATAGACGTAGAAGTTGTAGTAGAAGTGGGAGATGTACATCCACTCCGCCTGGATCACATCGTCAACGATGCAGACGTGTGAGGTGTGGCCGTAGTACTTGCGCGTGAGGTCCAGATACAGGGCATTCAGATTATCGCCGGTGAGTGCCTCTCCCTGCTGGACCATTTCATGGATCCGCAGTTCGAATTCGGCGAACTGGGTCTGTCGGAACACAGTTCCCTTGATGTTCTCAAGAAGATTGCCGAGGAGCGACAGGCGGGCCTGATCATCGTTGATCGTGTGCAGCATGTGCTCCATCAGCAAGGCCTCATTGAATGTCGAGGCGACTTCCGCCACGAATATGGCGTATTGCGATGTTGCGTACGGCTGCTTCGCGTTGGAATAGTAACTGTGCATCGTATGGCCCAGTTCGTGAGCCAGCGTGCTCAGATCATCGAACTTGCCGTTGTAGTTCAGCAGAATGTACGGATGCACGTCGTACGCGGCCCCGTTCGAATACGCGCCAGAACGCTTGGCCGTCGTCGGATACACATCGATCCAGCGTTCGTGGAACGCGCGCCGGACGACGTCCACATACTCCGGACCCAGTGGCAGGAAGGCTTCCAGGATAATGCGAGATGCGTCGCTGTAGGAATACTCGAGGTCGACGTGCTTCAACAGCGGCGCATAAAGGTCGTAGTAGTGAAGCGAGGGCACCTTCAGCAGACGCTTCCGGAGCGCAAGATAGCGGTGGAACGTCCCGAGATGCCGGTTCACGTTGTCGGTCAGATTGTGGTAGACCTCGACCGGAATGTTGTTCGCGTCGAGGGCGTTCTGGAGTGGTGTTTCATAGTTACGCGCCCGCGTGTAGAAGAGATTCTTTCGCACCTCGGCATTCAGCTGGGTGCCGAATGTGCGACGATATTCGTTCAGCTGGCTAAAGAATGCGTCGAACACCTTCTTCCGGTCAACGCGCTTGCGACTGGCGCGATACAGCGTGAAGTTCGCCTGGTCCAGTCTGATCTTCTTCCTCGTCGACAGGACGACGGTCGGATAGTCAAACTCCGCATTCGCAAAGATGCCATGGATATCGGCGGCGCCTTCAGCCATCAAGCCGGCATCGGCGATGATGCGTTCCTCTCCTTCCGTACGGGTATGCGGACGACGACGCTGGATGTCATCAAGGTAATGCCGGTAGATCTTCAGGCGGGGCTCGATCGTGAGGAATTCCCTGAGCAGGTCAGGGTCGATCTTCAGGATCTCCGGCTCGATGAAGGCCCCACGCGCATTGAGATCCGAGCCGATCTGACTCATCTCCTGCTGCATGGCAAGCGTGCGGGAGATGCGCGTGTCCTCATCGTGCAGCATGCTCGCGTACACATACAGCCGGGCGAATTCGCGATACAGATCGGAAGCCAGCTGGAGGCAGTCGAACAAGCGGCCGGCAGAAGCGTTCAGAGTACCGCGAAAAGTCTCGATATCAGAAAGCTTGCGCTTCAGCGCCTCCTTCGCGCCGCGCCAACGTTCTTCATTCGGATACAGAGGCGAGAGGTCCCAGGTGAATTCGGCGTCTATGTTTTTGCGGTCTCGCGGGCGGGTGGAGTGGCGTTTCGAACCTGGATGGAATGCGCGTGCGTTCTCGAGATGCATTGGGTCTTTTCGACGAATGAGCTGGTGAGAGATTGGAGAAACATAAAATATACGCTAAGACCGTTCATGAGGCAAGCAGATTGAAAAGGGGATCCTGCTTCAATGGATCGCCCCCTCCCGCCTCCGCAACTGCCCCCCTTCCCGTCCTGCGATCGTTGCCCGGATCTCCGCTACAACGGCGAGCGCGATCTCGGTCGGCGTTTCCGAGCCAATGTCCAATCCGACCGGTGAGTACAAACGCATCAACTGCTCGTCCGACGGGGTGAATCCATCCGACTCCAATCGCGCCAGCAGCAGTTCCCGCTTGCTGCGTGGTCCGAGCATCCCGATATACCGGGCATCGCCCGACAGCGTCTGCCTCAGCGCCGAGGCCTCCGCATCAAACTGATGATACGTGACGACGATGTTCGTCCGCTCTGTGATCTCGTAGCGGTCCGGCACCTCCTCGACCGGACATTCGAACAGCCGGTCCACGCCCGGAAAGAACTCCGGACGCAGCAGCAACGCCCGATAGTCGGTCACGGTGACGATCCACCCAAGCTCCTGTGCGAATCGCGCAAGCGGAATGGCTTCCGGTCCTGCGCCCATCAGCAGGAGGGGAACAGGCTCGGGGATGTAGTCGAAGAAGGTCCGAACGATTCCCGCGGAAGATGCGTACTCGATGCGCAGGGGTTTGCGTTGTTCCAGAACATCCTGGGCGTCACGACGGATCTCGTCCACCAAGGGCAGGTCTTCGATGTCCGCATCGAACGCCCCCTCTTCGGAGAGCATGGCGTGATCACCGGGCGAAGCCGGCGCATCCACATCCGCGGCGAACACCGTCGCCAACACGGCCGGCTTCCGTTGCGCGAGCGTCGTCTTCAAGAAATGATAGAGTCGCCGTCCGGAGAAGGGGGTGATCGGTTCGAGCAGGATCTCCACGAGCCCCGTGCAACCCTGGCTCATCCCAAAGAGTACCGCCTCGGGGGAAGAGTTGTCGTACGTAACGAGCTGGGCGCATCCCGTCTCCATTGCCGAGCGTGCGCGGTCCAGCAGGTCCCCGGCAAGACATGCAGCGCTGACGAAGCCTGCTTCCCGTCCCGTCTCATTGAACAGCATCCGTGCACCGGCCCGACGATAGGCCGACCCTTTCACGTTGATGACCGTCGCCAGCACGCCCCGTTCGCCATTGGCGTCCAGTCGCTCCATCCCCTGCACGATTTCCTGGAGTTCGTTCATGGTCCCTCATTGCGCCACGCGCGGCCAGCGCGCATGAATTCATCGATATTCTCCGGCGGCGCATCTTCCGGGAGATCGCATCCGGTGCTCAGAATGAAATTGGGAAACGCCTGCATCTGGCGAAGAAGACTCTGGACGGCGTCACGTACTGTGTTCACGGTGCCATCCCGCATCACCGCCGTCGGGTTGATG